>JAUHYN010001228.1 GCA_030426505.1 bacterium
GGCGCCGGCTCCACGAGCAGAGTCTTCCTCGGCCGGCACAAGCTGCTCGGCCGCCAGGCCGCGATCAAGGTCCTCGCGCAGGAGCTCGTCTCGAATCAGGACGTGGTCCATCGGCTCCTCACCGAAGCGCGCGTCGTCAACGACATCCGCCACCCGAACATCATCGACATCATCGACTTCGTCGTGATCGACAAGCCGCGCCGCGTCGCGCTCGTGATGGAGCTGATCGAGGGCCCGAGCCTGATGACGCTGCGGGGCTATCGCTTCACGCACGAACAAGCGCTCGGCATCGTGCTGCAGTTGGTGGACGCCGTTCAGGGCGCGCACGCCGCCGGCGTCATCCACCGCGACATCAAGCCCGACAACCTGCTGCTCTGCGACGACCCGCGCGACAACCGAAAGGTCCCCACGCTGAAGGTCGTGGACTTCGGCATCGCGAAGCTCGCCGGCAAGAGCGGCCGCACCGCGACCGGCATGATGCTCGGGACGCCCGCGTACATGGCGCCCGAGCAAGTCGCGGGGCGCCCGCCGCCGAGCACCGCGACCGACGTCTTCGCGATCGGCGAGGTCCTCTACGAAGTGATCGCGGGCGAGCGCGCGTACCCGTCGAAGGCGATCCACGAGACCGTGCGCGCCAAGCTGCGCGGCGAGCTCCCGGACCTCGCGTTCCCCCCGGAGACGCCGAACGGCGATCGACTCCTCGAGCTCGTGGTGCAGTGCCTCGAACGCCGCCCCGAGGACCGCCCGAAGATCGAAGACGTGAAAGAGACGCTCGTCGATCTCTTCCCGTCGAACTGGCGGCCGAGCGCTTCGCTCGCCGAGCGGCTGATCGCGAACACGTTGGGCACCGGACCGCACCCCGTCGCGTCGATGGAGCCGGCAACCACGCAGATGGAGCCGGTCGATCCCGCGTCGCCGCCCACGCAGCCACCGCGCAGCGAGAAGAAGATGTCGATCCTCGCGCTCCCCAACGTGGACGCGACGATGGATCCCTCGGCGCTCGGCGGCGCCGGCCCGCAGACCGACGCCGTGACCTCGCCGCCGGTCGACGAGATCACGGACCGCAGCGCCGACGAAGACCTCGAGTTCGCCTCGACGCAGCTCGCGTTCGACGACCCGGTGATCAACGCGCCGACCCTCCCGCCGGTCGCGAAGACCGAGCTGGCGTCGTCCGCCGCGATCAAGAGCAGCGGCTCGCACGACAGCCTGCAGATCGACACCTCGGACACCGCCGTCACGATGCTCGGCCGCGACGCCCTCCTCTCCCCGGCGGGCGTGCAAGAGGCGCCCGAGACGAACCCCGGGATCGTCGCGCCCGACGAGGCGCCCGACGAGCGCGAACACTCGAGGCTCACGCGCGAACTCGAGCTCGCCGTCTCCAACGCGACGGACGAAGAGTTCGGCGAACCCACGCGCCCGGAAGAAGACCTGGACGACCTCGTCGAGTCCGGCGCCGCCGCGCACGATCCGGCGCGCCACCACTCGCCCCAGTCGATCCTCCTCGAGCCCGGCGCGCGCGAGACGAATCGCCCGCCGCCGAAGAAGAGCCGCATCTGGACCCTGATCGTCGCGCTGTGGATCGTCGCGTGCGTCCTGCTCGCAGTGATCTTCCTGCTCCCGAAGAAGCAGGCCGTCACCCGCGCGCCTACGCCGGCCGAAACCCCCGTCGAGAAGACGACCCCGACCGTGAGCGGGCCGATCACGATCAACACCGAGCCGCAGGGCGCGACGGTGACGGACACCAAGAGCGGTCGCTCGTTCGGCGCCACGCCGGTCGAGCTCACCGACGGCCAGCGCCGCGGCGTTCGCCTCGTGCGGATCGAGAAGGACGGCTACACGGCGGCGGAGATGGACCTGTCGTCGGCGACCGGCAACGTCTGGGTCGAGCTGGAAGCCGCGCCCTGAAGCGCGAACGGACTACTTCTTCCCGCCGCCGCCGCGCGCGCGCGGGATCCCGAACGCGTCGAGTCGGTTGAGGAACGTGCGCATCGGCATGTCGAGCGCGGCCGCGGCGTCGCGCTGCGTGGGGTAGCGCTCGAGCGCCTCGAGGATGCGTCGCTTCTCGAGCGCCGCGATCTCGTCCTTGAGCGAGAGGCGCTCGCCCTCGGCGAGCGGCGGCGCGGCGACCGGGTTCGTCTTCGCGTCGGCGATCTGCGCTCCGAAGACGTCGATGTCGAGGGCCTCGCCGGTACAGAGGAGCACGGCGCGCTCGATGGCGTTCTTGAGCTCGCGGACGTTGCCCGGCCAGCGGTGCCCGATCAGCTTCGACTTCGCGTTGTCCGTCAGCTTCGGCACCGAAGCGCGACCGCGCGCGGCCTCCGCGATGAAGCGCTCCGCGAGCGGCACGATGTCCGCGGCGCGATCGCGGAGCGGCGGCACCTCGATCGTGAGTTGGTTGAGGCGGAAGAAGAGGTCCTTGCGGAAGGTCCCCTTCTTCACGTTCGCCGCGAGGTCCTGATTCGACGACGCGATCACGCGGACGTCGAGCGAAGCGCCGTACGCGTCGTCGAGGAGGTAGCCGAGCGACAGCTGCGCGCGCGCGGAGAGGCCGGCGAGCTCGTCGAGGTGGACGGTGCCGCCCTTCGCGCGCGCGAGGAAGTTCGTGCTCGCCTCTTCCACGAACGCGTCCGAGAGATCGACGCAGCTGGTCC
>JAUHYN010000095.1 GCA_030426505.1 bacterium
CGCGATGCCCTCGAGCGTCGCGAGCGGCGGCAACGTCGACTACGCGACGTTCGCCGTGGCGTTCTCGCCGAACGGGAACGCGCTCGCGTTCATCGGCGACCTCACGACCGACGTGCAGGACGACGTCTACGTGGTGGACCTCCGCGACGGTGTCCCCAGCGAGCCGATCGTCGTGAGCGGCGGTCTCGGGTTCTCGGGCGCGCAGTCCGCGGTGGACCTGCGTTGGTCGCCCGACGGCACCAAGCTCGCGTTCCGCGCGGACGTCACGACCAGCCTCGCGGAGGAGCTGTTCGTGGTCGACGTGACCGACCCGGCCAGCCCCGGTCAGGCGTACCGCGTCAGCTCGGCGTACGTGTCGTCGGCGACGGAGGTCTACCTCCCCGACTACCACTTCTCGCCGGACGGGACGAAGATCGCGTTCATCGCGGACGAGGTGTCGTCGGACGACATGCTCTACTTCGTCGACCTCTCCGCGCTGCCCACGGGCGGTGCGCCGGGGCCGCTCACGCCGGTCGACGCGACGCCGGCGGCGCTGACCGACATGAACGGCAACTTCCAGTGGACGCCGGACTCGCGCGCGTTGCTCTACAACGCGGACTTCGACACGGCGAGCCTGAACCAGCTGTACTGGGTCGACACCACGGGCGGTGTGCTCGGTGAGCCGATCGTGATCAGCGGGCCGATGGTGCCGAGCGGTGGCGTGCAGATCAGCACGACGACCGACCACTGGCAGTACTGGAGCGTGTCGCCCGACGGGACGAAGGTGTTCTACATCGCCGACCAGGAGGTCGACACGGCGAACGCGCTGTACATCGTCGACATCAGCGGGACGGTGCCCGGTCCGTGGCAGCGCGCCACGACCGAACAGCCGCAGCCGGGTCGCAGCCTCGTGAGCGCGAAGTGGTCGCCGGACAGCCGTCGCATCGCGATGGTCGGTGACCTCGACATCGACCTCGCGGAGGAGCTCTGGACGGTCGACGTCTCGGGCCGCCTGCCGCAACCGCGCTACAAGGTCTCGGCGACGAGCGGGAGCACGACGCAGGAGACCGGCACGGACGCGAAGCTCGACTACGAGTTCTCTCCGAACAGCCAACGCATCGCGTACATCGGCGACGTCAACGTCGACGGCGCCGACGAGCTGTTCGTCGTGGACCTCGCGGAGGGCCCTCCCTTCACGTCGCGTCGGGTCAACAGCCCCGCGCTCTCCACGTCGAACGACGTGATCATGTTCCAGTGGTCACCCAACGGGAACAAGATCGCGTTCGTCGGGACGCTCGATGCCTCGTCCACGTACGAGCTGTACGTCTCCGACGTGAGCGGCGCGGTGCCCGGCCAGATGCGCAAGGTCCACGCCCCGGCGGCGTCGACGACCGGCGACCTCTCGGTGGGCACGACGTGGACGGGCGTCTGGGACTGGTATTGGACGTCGGACAGCACGCGGCTGTTGTTCGAGGGCGCCTTCGCGACGATCGGCGCGGACGAGGTGTGGATCTCGGACGTGTCCGGCGCGTTGCCGGTGGTCTCGCGCGTGGGTCCGGCCAACACGGACATCAACCGGGACGTCTACCGGATGTGGGCGCAGGGCCCGTACAGCCGGGTCTACTACCTGCGCTGATCCGCTACGGCGCCGGCGTGTCGCGCGCGTGTTCGATCGCGCGCTGCAGGCTCCGGTTCGCGTAGTCGCGACTCGAGGCACGTCCGCCGTCGTGGGTGGACGTGCCGTTCGAGCCCGTCGCCAAGCCTCCATCGTCGGCGTGGTTCTCGACGTCGTAGTGCGTCTGACTCCCCGGCCGAAGCCCCATCGAGATCACCGCGTGCGGTGAGAAGCTCCGCATCTCGTGCGGGATCGATCCGGCCTGCGCCGGGTCGAGCGCGTCGTCGTCGACCGACAGGCGCAGCGCGCGGATCTGCACGTCGCGCGTCGAGCCGTCCGGCTGCCGCACCTGGTACGTCAGCGGTTGGTTCATGTCGGCGCCGGCCGGCGGGCGCCCCACGAGGTTCGCGCCGAACGCCTCCTCCATCGCCGCGTCGATGTTCGCGCGGTGCGACACGAAGTCACCCGACGGGTTGTTCGTGAAGCGCCCGAACGTCCCGAAGCCCGTGACCATGATCCGCACCGGGCCCTCGGTCTGCTGTCGCGCGTCGTCGTAGTAGCCGGCGATCGCCGCGCCCACCACGCGCCGCGTGTCACCGTGCCGCGCGGCGAGCTGCGCGTCCGTGGGGGAGGCCGTCGGCGCCTGCGTGGCTTGCGCGTCTTGCGGCAAGTGGATGAATCCGACGAGCCGCTCGCCGTGGCTGTTGCTCATCACCGTACTCGACGACGCGAGCGCCTCGCGTTGCGCGACGTGGAACACGTGCTCGCAGTAGAAGTCGCCGGCGTCGCTCGAGTCGAAGCGGATGTCCGGCAAGGCGCGTTGCGCGGCGGGCGGCGGATCCTTCGTGTCCTTGGTTCGCGAAGTGCGCGCGCCGATCGTCGGGGTGTCGGCCGGAGCGGCCTCGCGGCGCTCGCCCTCGGCCACGCGTCGCGGTCGGTCGGTGCCCGCACCCATGCGCGTCCCGGTCGCGCCGCCGCGGTCCGGCGTCCCCTCGTAGTCCGCGTCGCCGACGGCGGCGGGGCGCTCGGCCCACGCCGGCACGCGGTGCTCGCGCGGCGACGTCGGGCCCTCCACGGGGCGCGCCTCGGGGGTGCGGGTCGGCTCGAACGAGGGGCGATCGACCGGGGGCCTGTGGACGGGGAGGCTCGACCGGTCACGGCGCACGTCTGGAATGCCCATGCGCGTGGAGAATCCAAGATGCGGGCCAGACCAACGCCCTTGCACCCGGCTGCAAGCGGCGACGGCCCCGCCTCGAGTTGCAGAGATCGCAACGCTTGACGAACCACAAAAATGAATGACGCATTCACTTTTAGGCGATGGTGCAGCGACTCAAGGCCTCGGTGGAGCGGAACATCGTGGAGGCGGCGGAGGTCGTCTTCGCGGAGCGCGGCTACGCGGGCGCGACCATGGGCTCCATCGCGAAGGCGGCGGGTGTGTCGACCGGCAACGTCTACCGGTACTTCGAGAACAAGGACGCCCTGTTCTACGCGGTCTTCACCGAGGCGTTCGCCGAGGAGTTCTCGAGGCTGGTCGACCAACGCGTCGCGTCCCTCGTCGAGCTCGAGGACGTCCGTCGCCTCGACGCGCGCGCGGAGGGGGACGCCGACGCGATGCTCGAGTTCTGGATCGAGCACCGCCTCCGCGTCGTCGTGCTCCTCGACCGCGCGGAGGGGTCCGCCTACGAGGGCTTCGGGCGCGCGTTCGTCGATCGCCTCGTGAAGCTCACGCTCGCGAAGTGGCGGCGCGACGTGCCGGACCTCACCGTCACGAAGACCGCCCGCTTCACGCTCACGAACATCTTCCAGACGTCGCTGCGCGCGATCGTCTCGATCCTCGAGACCCACGAGGACGAAGCGAGGCGTTCGCGGCGTTCTGGAGCTACCAGCTCGCGGGTCTCGCGGGCTTCGAGGAGTGGATACGCCATGCGAATCGATGAACTGGATGCCACCGCCCAGGCCGCGCTCGTGCGCGATAAGGAGATCAGCGCCGTCGAGCTGATCGACGCCGCCATCGCGCGGATCGAAGCGCTCGAGCCGCGCATCGGCGCGCTCGCGAGTCACGACTTCGACCGCGCGCGCGACGCCGCGAAGACCCCCGGCGACGGGTTGTTCGCGGGCGTGCCGTTCCTCTTGAAGGACCTCCTCGCGTACCCCGGGCTCCCGCACACGATGGGTTCGCGCGCGATGCGCGGGAACGTCGCTGCGCAGGGCTCGCCGTACGCCGCCGCCTTCGACGCCGCCGGGTTGATCGTCCTCGGCAAGACGAAGACCTCGGAGATCGGGCTCCTCGGCAGCACCGAGACGCTGCTCGACGGTCCCACCCTCAACCCGTGGGATCTGTCGCGCTCCGCTACCGGTTCGTCGGGTGGCTCGGCCGCCGCGGTCGCCGCCGGCATGGTGCCCTTCGCCCACGCGAGCGACGGCGGCGGATCGATTCGGATCCCCGCCGCCGCGTGCGGGCTGTTCGGCTTGAAGCCGACCCGCGGCCGGACGCTCGCCACCGGAATGGAGGCGGGCGACCTCCTCGGCATGTTGAGCGAACACTGCGTCAGCCGGTCCGTGCGCGACAGCGCGGCGCTCCTCGCCGTCACCCAGAGCGACGCGCTCCCCGAGCTCCCGTTCGTGCGCGAACCGTCACGCGCGCGCCTGAAGATCGGCTTCTACGATCGCACGCTCGTCGGCGAAGGGCCGTCGGAAGACATCGCAAACGCCCTCGCGTCGACCGTCGCCCTGTGCGGAGAGCTCGGTCACGAGGTCGTGGAAGCTGCGCCGCCACCCGTCGACGGCCCCGCGATCTCGGAGGCCTTCTTTGCCGCCGCCGGCGCGGGCCTCACCGGCTTCCGGGGGATGCTCGAGGGCATGTTCGGGCGACCGCTCGGCGCCGACGATCTCGAGCCCTTCACTTGGGCGTTGATCGAGTGGTTCGCCGCCCAGCCTCAGGGGACGCTCGAGCGCGCGCAGTCCGCGTGTCGGTCCGCGGCGGCGAAGTACCTCGAACACCTCGCGGCGTACGACGTGTTGCTGTGCCCGACCACCCCGGACGTGGCGCCGCCGCTCGGGACGCTCGCGCCCACCAAGCCGCGCGAGGCGCTGGTCGGCCTCACCGAGCGGCTCGCGGGCTACACGCCGATCGCGAGCATTGCGGGCGTGACCGCGATGTCCGTGCCGTCGGGGCTGTCGAGCGAGGGGCTCCCGATCGGGATGCACTTCGCGGCGGGCGCGGGCGAAGAGGCGAAGCTCCTCCACCTCGCGTACGAGCTCGAGGCCGCGCGACCGTTCCCGCGACCGGCGCCGCTCACATGAGCCGCGCGCGGTAGCGCGTCCAGCGCGGCGCGGCCTGCTCCGGTTCGATCCACCAGCGCTCGCGCAACACCGCGTCGTGGACCGGCTCGAAGTAGAGGAGGCGCACGTCGCGCGGATTCGTTTCGAGCGAACGCTCGAGGTTGTCGAGCACGGCGCGCACGACGGGCGCGCCGAACGGGTTGTAGAGGAACAGCACGAGCGGCGTGGCGGGGAGGGCGAACGTCGCGGCGTCGGCCTGAACGATCCGGCCGCGGTACGCCGCGAGGTTCTCCTCCGCCTCGCGCACCAATGCGGGCGACAGCTCCACGCCGATGATGCCCGCGAACGGCCACGCCTCGGCGAGGCACAGCACGCGGCCCTTGCCCGCGCCGAGGTCCACGAACGCGTAGCGCTCGAACGCGACGTCGAGGTCGACCATCATGTCGTCGAGGATCTCGGGCGGCGTCGGTTGGTAGTCCTGGGCGTGCGCGGCGTTCGGCCCGGGGAGGTCGAGCGTCTTCGCGGCGACGCAACGACTCGCGCGGATGCCAAGGGCTCGGTCGGAGCGGTCGGGACGGCGCGCCATCGCGACGAGACTAGCGCTCAGAGCGACAGGTCGGCACGCGAAGGGAGCTTCGGCGCCGCGGGCCGCGCCGCGCGGGTCATCACGCAGCCGTCGTCGAACGCGATCTTCGCGGGGAGCTGTCCGTGCTCGAAGCGCTCGAGCGCCGTGACGCGCCACCCGGGGGTCTGCGCGACCCAGACGCGGTCGAGGTCGTCGAACTCGAGGGTCCCGTGGCCCTTCACGACGAAAGCGATCTTCGTGTCTTCGCGCCGTCGTCGCTCCACGCGCCACGCGCTCGGGACGAGCTCGGCGCCGAATAGCTCGCGGAGCGCGCGGCCCTGCACACGCACCGAAGCCCACGCGGCGTCGTCGGCCTTCACCCACTTCTTGCCCTGACGGAGGAAGCGGCCCATCGGGGTGATCAACGCCGCCGACGGCCCGGTGAGGTGCATCCACCCGCGCGCGTCGCGGCGCAGCTCGAGCGCGGTCTTCGCTTCGCCGCACTTCACGACGATCGCGGTGATCGACGCGGCGCCCGGGTGCCAGGGGTGGTCCTTCGCGAGTTGGTGAGCGTTCGGCGTATCGTCCTTCGCGGACGCCACGCTCGCCGTCGCGAGCACCAGCCCGAGGGCGAGCGCGATCCGCATCGCGCTACATCGCCCGGTTGAACGCGTCGAAGTCCCAACGCCGGAAGCGGCGCGAGCCGTCGGCGGCGTCCAAGAGATCCTGCGTCGCCTGCTCGCGTTGGTCTTCGGGGACGCCGCGGCGCTCGACGATCTGCGCGGCCACCTGTCGTGCCGTTCCATCACCGGCCCGAAGAATGGACCGCATGTCGCGGTCCGTCACCCCGGCGCCGTACGTGCGGTTGAACGACTGGCGTGCGCTGTCGCGGAGTCCGGGGTCCGAGACCGCGTCGCGGTCCGCGTGGAACCGTACGGTCCCGCGCGCGGCGCCGATCAGGGCCTCCTGCGCGCCCGCGCGCTGGTCGGCGGGGACGCGCGCGGTGACCAGACGCGCCGCTTCGCGTTGGACGGACTGGCGGTCGCCGGCGGAGACGAGGCGGTCGATGTCGGCTTCGGTGAAGCGCGCGCCGAAGCGCTGGTTGAGGTCCGCGACCGCGGCGGCGCGCGCGGTGGGGTCCGACCAGGGCTCGCCTTCGACGAGATCGCCGAACGCGTCGGAGCGCGTGTACACGGCGGTCGGCGCGTTGCGGATCAGGTTGCTGTCGTTCTCGACCATGCGAATGAACGCGTCGACGTCCGCGTCCGTGACGCGGTGTCCGCCCGACGTGTGCGCGGACAGCAGCCGACGCACGCGATCTTCCTGCGTGGCGCGATCGACCTGGCGACCGGCGCCGCTGTCGTCGTTGATGCCGTCGATGATCGTCTGCTCGCGGATGTCGTGGATCGAGAGATCGAAGCCGCGCTGGTTGAACGTGTTCAGCGCCGACTCCTTCACGAGATCGTCGAGGCTGCCGTACACAACGGTCGCTTCGCGGAAGAGCGGGTCGAACTCCACGATGTTGTGCGAGTGCCAGTAGCGGCTGTCGTGCCCGTCGCCGACGCTCTGGTCCCAGTCCATGTTCCCGAGGTCGCCGGGGCGCGGCATCTCGTCCGCGCCGAGCGGGCGAGTGTTCTGGCGGAGGTGCATCGCGCCCATCGCGCTCTGCACCTGGCCCACGATCGGTCCGCGGCTGCGGTGGGTGAACGTCGTGTGCCCGTTGCTGAGGCTGATCGGGAGCCCCTTCTGGCGCGCGAACTGGATCAACGCCTCGTAGGAGAGGTCGGCGCAGTCGACGCGCTCGTCCCACTCCGGGTTGCGACCGCGGCCGTCCGGGTGCTGCGGGATGCGCGCGCGGACGTACGCGTCGGCGAACTGTTCGAACTCGCGCCGCAGCTCGGGCGTCCACCGTTGCGTGGCGCGCCACGGCCCATCCGTGGCGCGCGTCGGGCGATTGAGCGAGAGGTTCGTCGTGAAGCGGTAGCTGTTGGGATCGACGTCGCGCGTGTGGAGCGCCTGCACCATCGCGCGCATCGTCGCCTGGTTCACGACGCCCGCCTGTGCCGCGGGCGGGTTGCCATCGAGGAGGCCGGAGCGGCGCTGGAACGCCTCGACCGCCGCCGCCGTGCTCGGCGTGAACTCGGTGCCTTCGTTCATACCGAGCGGGCCGTCGTAGCCGAGCGCGCGCAAGTAGCGTTGCACGAGCTTCACTTCGTCGCCGGTCGATCCGGCCTGCAGCGTCGCGTCGCCGAAGAGGACGTCGTTGATGCCGGACATGCTCCCGGACTTCGCGCCGGCGAGGAGCGCGAGCGAGCGCGTCTTCTCGCGGCTGTCGATCGACTCGTCGAGCTGCTGCGTCACGTACCGCGCCTGGATCTCGGGAGACACGCGGTCGAAGCCGTCCGCGCCCACGAGGCGATCGAGGTTCGCGACGGCCTCCGCCGTGTCGCTCCCCGTGGTGCGGAGCGCGGCGACGCGTGCCGCATCGGAAGTGCCCGCGTCGCCGAAGCCCGACGACGTCGTGAGCGACGCGATCCGCCCGAAGCGCTCGGGGTGCGCCTCCAGTTGCGCGCGCGCCTCGGTCTGCACCTCCTCGCTCGAACCGGCGAGGGTGCGGGTCAGGCCTTCGAGCTGCTGGCGGAACTCCGCCGGGCGGCCGCCCGAGTCCCAACGGTCGAGGAGCGCGAGCTGCGTCTCGGTCGACAGGCCGGTCTGCGCGAGCGATTCGACCGTGGACGCGAGCTCGGCCCGCGCCGCGGGATCCGCGTTCGCCGCGTGCAGCGCGGCGGCGCGATCGCGCACGAGGAGGTCGGCCGACGGCGCGGCGGCGTCCGGCAGATCCGGCGCCGCGTCGATCTCGGCGTGGATGCCGCGCACGACCTGGTTCACGGTGCGGTTCCAGTCGGCTTCGCTGGTGCCCTCGGGGCGCTGCGCCTGGAGGTGCTCGCGCAGCGTCGCCTCGCCGTCGGGCTCGCCGAGGATCGCGCGCAGCGACTCGGGGTGTTGGCGCGCGAGCTCGTGCCCGAGCGCTTCGTCGCGCTCCGCGGTGCGCACGTAGTCGCCGCCGCCGATCGTCTCGACGAAGAACTCCGCGATGCACTCGAGCGCGGCGATGAACCAGCAAGCCTGCTTGCCGTCGGTCTTACCTTCGATGTCCGCGGCCTGGTCGAGGTTCGCGACGCCGTCGTCCGTCTGCATCGTCGTCGGTCGCGCCGACGCGCCCCGGCCACCGACCCCGACGCTGTAGCGCGTGGCCTCTGGCGACCGCGGTTCGCTCGACGCCTCGGAGCGCTCCACGCGCGCGGCGAGCGAGGCGAAGAGGTCCTCGCTCACGCCGGCGTCGCCGCGGCGCCCGGCCCGTTCGGCGCCCGCGGCGCGCGAGGTGAGCGCGTCGTAGAGCGCGTTGAACTCGGGTCCCGAGATCACGTGGTCGGAGCCGGCGATGCGCGACAGCTCGGCGCGGTCCACGCCGTGCGACTCGAGCGAACGCATCAGCCTCGGCGGCACCCGGTCGATGTGGAGGCGACCTCCGTGGTCGGCGAGGCGGGAGCTGAATTCGCGGCGGTCGATCCGAGTCACGCCTTGGTGAAAAGCAAGGCCCGTGCCGGGCCCGGGTCGCTTGCTGCGCGCCGCAAGCGCCCCCACCGGCGGCCCGGAGTTGCAGGACCGGCAACGTCCGAGGGACGCGGCGGCGCCCTACGACACTCGACCGACCTGGCGTGTTGGCGCCGAGATTTGTCGTCCGCGGTGCTGGGCGAGGGGCCCACGCGAGTCCGACCCTCACCTACGATGCGCGCCTCCGACGACGTCGTGGCCACCCTCCGATGGTTGGGCGGGATCGCCCGCACCCGCCTCACCGGTACGCCGGACGAGCGCGCCGCCCAGGACGCGATCGCGGCGCGCCTCGAGGGCGCCGGCTACGACGTCTCGTGGCACACGTTCCGCTACCCGCGCCACATCTACGGGAGCCTCGCGCTGCACTTCGGGCTCGCGCTGGCGCTCCTCGCGTTGCCGTGGCCGCGCGTCGCCGCCGCGGGCCACGCGCTCGTCGCGATCAGCTTCTTCTCGGAGGCCACGCGTCGCGGGATGATCCTGCGCCACCTCTGGCCGAAGGTCGCGAGCCAGAACCTCCTCGCGACGCTCCCCGCCCGCGGGCCGATGCGCCGCCGCCTCGTGTTCCTCGCGCACGTCGACTCCGCGTACACCGGCTTCCTCTTCCGGCCGAACGTCTTGAAGGCGCTCGCCGCGCCGCCGCCCTCGTTCCTCCCGTTCCTCAGGAAGCAGCTCGCGCTCCCGCTCGCGGGCGTCGCCGCGCTCGCCGTCTACGAGCTCGCGTCGGCGTACCTCGACCTCCCGCGCTGGCCCGCGTACGCACTCGCGCTCCCCGCGCTCCCGGTGTTCCTCCTCAACGCGCAAATCGTCTTGCGCAACGAGGTCGTCCCGGGCGCCGCGGACAACCTCACCGGCTGCGCCGCTCAAGTCGTGCTCGCGGAGGCCTACGCGAAGCAGCGCGCCGACGACGTGGAAGTCGTCTTCGGCTTCACCGGCGCCGAAGAGGCCGGCACCGGCGGCGCGTTCCAACTCGCGAAGGCGATGAAGGACACGTGGTCGCGCGAAGACACGGAGGTCATCATCCTCGACACGCTCTCCAACGGTGACCTCTTCCAACTCGAAGAGGGCGAACTGTACCGCATCACGCGCCCGCCCGAGCTCGTCGCCGCGGTGGACGCCGCTTCGACCGCCGCGGGGTTCGGGCCGGTCCCGATGTACATCGTCCCCGCGGGCGGCACCGACGCGCTCCCGTTCCTCGCGATGGGCTACCGCGCGATCGCGTTGACGTGCATCGACCCGGAGCAGAACGCGCCGCGCGGCTACCACCACCCGAGCGACACCGTGGAGAACGTGGATCCGGCGCAGCTCGTCCGCTCGACCGACGTCGCATTCAGCCTGCTGACCGAGCTCGCGGGCGTGAAGCCGAACGAGGAGGGCGAGCGTGAACCCGAGCGCCGCGCCGTCTGAGCGCGCCGCGCCGCCCGGTGGCGTCGTCCGCTGGTCTCGACGCCGCTCGCCGTGGCACGTTCCGCGCGCGATGCGCGAGCGCGACCCGCTCTTCACGTTCCGACTGACGCCGGTGTTGCTGTCGCTCTCCGGCCTCCCGCCGGAGGAACACCCCGCGCTCCTCGCGCGCCACGGCCTCCCGCCGAGCGCCGCGATGGGCACGTGTACCGTCGCGCTCTCCGCGGTGCGTGGGTTGATCCAAGAGGTCGCGACGCGGCGCCGCGATCCTTGCTTCGGCCTCACGCTCGCCACGTCGATCCCCGAGGGCACGTACGGTCTGGTCGAGCTCCTCGCGCGCACCGCGCCGTCGGTCGGCGACGCGCTCCGCGTGCTCGCGCGGCACGGCGATCAGATCAACCCGGTCGGCCGCTTCGAGGCGACCGACGTCGAGCGCGGCCTCGAGCTGCACTACCACGTGCTCGGCTCGAGCTCGGGCCTCGGCGCGCTGCAGAACGAGTTCTCGATCGCGTTCGTCGTGCGCGCTATGCGCCTCGTCGCCACCGCGCCGCTGCGCCCGACCTGGGCGTGGTTCGCGCACGACGCGCCGAGCGACAGGGCGCGCCTCGAAGCGTTCTTCGAGTGCCCCCTCGAGTTCGGCGCGAAGAGCTGCGGCTTCGCGCTCGACGCCGCGGGCGCGTCGCTCACGCTCACGTCGTCCGACGCCGTCGTCCACGAGTACCTCGCGCAACAGGCGGCGGAGCGGGGCGGCGACGCGGCGTCGTTCACCCGGACGGTGTGCTTGGTGGTCGAACAACAGCTCGGCTTCGACGACCTCGAACTCAACCGCGTCGCCGAGCACCTCGCGATGACCCCGCGGACGCTCCAGCGCCGCCTCACCGACGAGGGCACATCGTTTTCGAACGTCGTGGACGGCCTGCGCCGACAGCACGCCGAGCGCCTGCTGCGCGAAGGCGTCCCCGCGGAGCGCGCGGCGGAGCTGCTCGGCTTCGCGAGCGCGGAGAGCTTCCGACGCGCGCTGCGCCGCTGGCGCCGCGCGGACTCGAACTGAGAGGAGATCGAGATGTACGCCAAGGACAAGAACGTCACGAGACAGGTCGCTCCGTACCGGCGGATGTACCTGCACATCTCGCCGGAGCGGAACGGCGCGGCGGTCTACTTCACGCAGACGCTCGACCTCACGAAGACGCTCGCGTGGCTCGACGCGCAGCGCGAGGCGACCGGCAAGAAGCTCACGCTCCTGCACGTGTTCATGGCGGCCGCGGGGCGGCTCCTGCACGCGAACCCGAACCTCAACCGCTACGTCGCCGGCTACAAGATGTACCAGCGCGACGGCGTCCAGCTCACGGTCTCCGTGAAGAAGGCGATGACGGCGGACGCGAAGGTCGTGCTGCTGAAGGTCCCGATGGAGGCCGACGACGATCCGGTCCGCGTCCACGATCGCGTGACCGAGATGGTGTCGGCGGGGCGCCGCGAGAAGACGGCGTCGGAGAAGGAGTACGACCTGCTCCTGCTCGTGCCGGGCTTCCTGATGAGCGTGTTCGTGAAGTTCGCGATGTGGCTCCACAAGAAGCACTGGCTCCCGGGCGCGCTCGTGGATCCGGACGGGATGTTCTGCTCGCTCTTCGTCGCGAACCTCGGGAGCGTCGGACTCGACGCTGCGTACCACCACCTCTACGAGTGGGGGAACTGTCCGTTCTTCGCGACGGTCGGGCGCGTCCAGGATCGCGTCGTCCCGGTCGAGGGTGGTACCGAGGTGCGGAAGATCGTCGAAGTGAAGTACGCGTTCGACGAGCGCGTGGAGGACGGCCTCACCTGCGCGATCGCGCTGGAGGGGTTGCAGGCGCTGGTGGAGGATCCGGCGCGGTTCCTCGCGGACGAGGCGAAGTCGGGCGAGGTCATCGAGGACGCCTTCGCGGCGTAGCACGTCTACGCTCGGTCACGTCCTGCGGCGACATCCTCATCGCGAGGAACAGCGCGACGCCGATCATCGCCACCAACACCCCCAGGTACACCGACCAGCTCGCGTGTCGCAGCACCAACGCGGGCAGCGAAGCTCCGATCGTCCCGCCGGAGTAGTACGCCGCGAGGTACAGCCCGTTCACGACGCCGCGCCCGCCGCGCGCGTGTTGGTTCACGAGCCCGGACAGGAGCGCGTGGACGAGGAACATGCCGGCGCAGAACGTCCACATCAGCGCGAACACCGCGTAGACGTCCGAGACGACGAAGCCGATCGTCGCCGCGAGGTAGAGCGCGAGGCCGAGTCGAATCGCGCGCACTTCGCCGCCGAGGCGCGCGGCGATGCGCACCGACGCGATCGCGATGACTACGCCGACCGCGTAGCTCGAATAGACCGCGGCGATCGCGACGTCGCTCAGTGAAGGGTCCAGCGTCTTCAGTCGGAACGGCACCACGTTCAACAGCGACGCGAACACGAAGAACACCGCGAAGATGATCCCGAACGCGCGCCGGAAGAGCGGAGGCTTCAGGTGGTCGACGATCTGCGCGACCGACACGCGCGTGAAGCCGACGCGCGTCTCGCTCGGGAGGCGCCCGAGGCCGACCCACGCGACGAGCATCAACGCGCCGAGCACCACGAACGCCGCGCGCCACGGGAGCGCGGTGCTCGCGATCGCGCCGGCGAAGAGTCGGCCGGAGAGCCCGCCGAGGATCGTCGCTGCGATGTACGCGCTCATCGTGCGCCGCACGCGCTCGGGGCTCGACGCCGACGACAGGTACGTCATCAGCGAAGTCAGCACGGCGGGCAGCACCAAGCCCTGCGCGAAGCGAATCGCGACGAGGAGCTCGAAGGTCGACGCCGCCGCGAACGCGACTTGACCCGCCGCGAGGACGAGGACGCTGCCGCGGAGGAGGCGCCGCGCGGAGACGGACTCGAGGAGCGCGCCGTAGAGGATCGGCGCGATCGCGAGCGGGAACAGCGTGACCGAGATGAGGAGCCCGGCGCGGTCGGCGGTGAGGCCGAGCTCCGAGGCGAGGCGGGGGAGGAGCGGCTGCGGCGCGTAGAGCGCAGCGAACGCGAGGACCGCCGT
>JAUHYN010001229.1 GCA_030426505.1 bacterium
GATGCCGGTGGTCGCCTCGATCGGGATGTTGAAGGCGGTCTGCTCGAGGCGCAGCGTACCGGTCGCGGTCGAACGCACCTCGTACTCGCGGTTGTTCACGCGGATGGGCGCGGCGCTGCTCTGCTCGTCGGAGAGGCTCAGCACCATCCGCGAGATCTCGACGCCCGACGTAAGGTCGATGCCGCGCCACTCGATCACCGCGGCGCTCTTCGCGCGGATCAGCGCGAACTGCACGTGGCCGCCGATGTTGTAGAACTCACCGTCGAGGTCACCGACGGTCCACGGGTGGTACAGGCCGTTCACGAATACCGTGAGGCGGGGCAGGCCGATCAGGCCGAGGTGCAGCCCCGCCATCGCGGAGAGCTGGGCGCCCGCGCCGGCGGAGAGGACGCTTTGCGGGTTCGTGATGTCGTCGAGATCCGCGTCCCCGGATTCGGCGGCCGCGGAGATCGCCACACCGAACATCGCGATCTTCGGGCTCGCCGCGTAGTCGACGCCGAGCCCTTTGTTCGAGAGCGCCTGCGCGTTCGCCGACACGCGCAAGAAGTCTTGCACGTCGACCAGGCGATACACCTCGCGGAAGCGCTGCCGAACGAGCTCCTCGAGCTCCGCCTCGGCGACTTCGAGCTCGCTGCCGAGCACCTGCTTGGCTTCGGGGGTCAACGTGATCGTGACGTCCTGCGCGGCGGCCGTGGCGGGGACGAGCGCGGCGAGGAGGGCGACGCAGAGACGAGACTTCACGGCGGATATACTGCCCCAATTCCGGGCCTGGCGCGCGGGGCCGACCGTGCGCGCGGCCACGACCGCGGCGCGGAGGGTTAGTCCACGGGGACGCCGAACTGGGCGGGGTCGGCGACGTCGGGGACGCGGACGTCGTCGGGCGTCATGAACTGCTCCATCGACTTCGCGATCCCCACGAGGTGGGTGAAAAGCGCGTAGTCCTTGCCGACGCCCTCGCGGGCGAAGCGCTCGGACAACGCGCGGACGCCGGCCGGGTCGAGCACGTCGCTCGGGAAGTCTTCGCGCCGCGTGAAGTCGACGAGGTAGCGGTGGAGCGCGCCGTCCTCCTTTAGGAGCTTCGGGTGGTCGCGGAAGAACCACCGCGCTGGCGTCCCGCGCTTCGACGGGAGGCGCTCCTCCACGTTGCGCTTCACGAAGTTGAACACCTCGCGCGCGAACTCGAACGCGGGCGACTTGGTGATGCGCCCCTCCGTGTACGCCCACGGCACGTGCGCGGCGCGCGGGTGGTGGTCGACGAGCATGCGTTTGTAGACGCGTTGCTGGAAGCGGTAACGCGCGGGGACGTCGGCGAGGAAGTCGATCAGGTCGTAGTCGAGGAACGGCGAGCGGCACGTACAGAAGTAGCGCTCGATCGCGAAGCTCGTGAACGCGCCGCGGCGCTGGCGGTTCTCCATGTCCCAGACGTTCGCGACGGCATTGGGTTCGTCCGCGTCGATGTCGTCGAAGTCCGAGAGGAAGTTCGGGTCGCGGGCGTCGCGGTAGCGCGCGTAGAACTGCGGCGTGAAGAGGGCCTCGAGGCGCTCGTCGTCCTGGAAGAACGCGCGGCGGAGGAGGTCGTGTCTCACTTCGTCGCGCGTCGGCGACAGCATGAGGTTCGGCGTGAGGTGGCTGCCGGTCATGGCGTCGCCCGCGGCGCCGTTCAGCATGAAGCGCATCAGCGGCTTGTAGATCGGGTGCCAGAGCAGGGAGCTGAGCCCGTCGAAGAGGCTGAGCGCCTCGCAGCGCCAGATGATGCGATCCACCTGGCTGGAGAAGAAGCCGAACTCGTCCGTGCGACCGGTGAGGCGCTGGTACGTCGCGGCGCCCTCGTCGATCAGGCGCTGCGCCTCGGGTTCGATGTAGTGGTGGCGGAAGCCGATCACGCGCGCGAGCTCGGCGGCGTAGCGGACGTCGGGCGTGTGCTCGCCGCCGTACGTGATCGAGTCGATCGGGAGGTGCCGCGCCGGGATCGACAGCGCGACCGCGCGGCTGTCGAGGCCGCCCGATAGAGTGATGGCGGTGGGGAAGTCGTCGGCGAGCTTGAGGCTGCGCGCGGTGGCCTCGGCGAGGTGGTGCGCGAAGCCTTCGGCGTACGCGGCCTCGCTCATCTTCGCGCCGCCCTCGTTGAAGCGCAGCTTGTAGTAGCGGTTCTGACGGACGCCGTCGCGGAGCGCGACGATCGTGCCGGGCGGGACGAGCTCCACGCCGTCGACCCACGTGACGCGGCCCGCGTGGCCGCCCGCCGACAACAACTGCATGAGGCCGATGCCGCCGGGGTGGCTCTTCTTCGCGCGGCCGACCAACACGCCCTTGAGCTCGTTCGCGAAGACGTACCGCGCTCCGTCGTGTGCGAAGAACAGCAAGCGGCTCCCGTGGCGATCCGTGATCACGTACGTGACGCCGCGGTCGTGGAGCACGAGGTTCCAGCACCCGTTGAGGTGGTGGACGAAGTCGAGTCCCAGCGCGCGGTAGGCGAGGAGGGCGAGGCGCGCGTCGTCGCCTTCGGGCTCGAGGCCGCGCGCGCGGAGGGTCTGCTTCAGCGCTTCGAGGCCGAGGAGCTCGCCGTCGAGCATCAGCCAGGTGTCGCCGTCGCGTGCGGGTTGGTCGCGGTTGTCCTCGATGCCGGGGAGGACGTTGCCGCAGGC
>JAUHYN010000096.1 GCA_030426505.1 bacterium
CCATCAAGGAGCTCGCGCACTATCGGCGCTCGATGCTCAAACCTTTGGAATCCAACTGAAAAGATCGCGGCGACTGTCTCGTCGCGAGGCACATCAGCGGACATGTGGGCAATTTCCGCCCCCCTGGTGACCGATGGGCGTATCGTGTGGATTCCTACGTTATGTCGATCGTGCGATTCCCCGAAAAGCTGCTCCCGCTGGCCCTCGCATCCTTCGCGTCGGTCGTCTTCATGTCCTGTCAGGACGACGGAGGCGTGGCGGTCCTCACGGTGAGCGGCGCGTTCGAGCCGGCCTCGGTGGATTTCGGTGAAGTGCCGGTGGGGATGAGCAAGGCGCTCCCCGTCATCCTGAAGAACACCGGTCGCCCCGCGCTCACGATCGACAGCGTCGAGGTCCCGGCGAACTTCGCGCTGCGCGGGCTCAAGGGCCTCCTCGAGGGCCGCGTGCTCGCTTCCGGCGAGGAAGTGGATTTCGAAGTCCTCTACTTCCCCGAGGCCGCCGAGTCGCGCACCGAGCAGATCCGCGTGCTGAGCGACAACCTCGTCATCACGCTCGACATCACCGCCGTCGGCGTCATCCGCGCCGTCCCGGTGCTCACCGTCGTCCCGGACACGCTCGACTTCGGCACTGTCCCGGTGAACACCACGCAGCAGGCGTCCGTCACGATCCAGAACTCGGGCACCGCCGACGGCGTGCTCTCGCGCGCGGTGCTCCTGTCGACCGGCGTCGACATCCGCGCCGGGGATCCCTACCTCACGAGCTCACTCCCGCTCACCGTCCCGGCCGGCGGCACGGCGCAGCTCGACGTCGTGTTCACGCCCCAACAGGCCATCGCCTACAACGACATCATGTACCTCCACACGCCGGACGGCTCGCACGCGCCGGTCGAGCTGATCCTCGGCGGCACCGGCCTCACGCCCGCCGGCAACGTGGTGTGCAACCCGTCGCTCCTCGCGTACGGCCCGGTCGAGCGTGGCACGGTCGAGACGCGCTCGGTCACGTGCTCCGCGATGGGCGGCCCGGTCCGCATCATCGCCGGCTCGACGGACACCGCGTTGTTCGCGCTCGCGCAGCCGCTCGCCAACGCGGACCTCATGCCCGGCGCGACCGTGAGCATGGACGTCGAGTTCCGCCCCGAGGGCCTCCCGCGGCAGGTCAACGGGAGCCTCGTCATCGACTACAACGGCGCGAACGGCGTGCAGCAGGCGGTCGTCAACCTCACCGGCGAAGTGATCCCGCCGCCGCCCGACGTCACCGCGGTCACCGCGATCCTCACCTGGAACACCAACCAGCACGACGTCGACATCCACTTCGTGCGCGCGGGCGGCTCCACGTTCTCGAACGACGACTGCTACTACGCGAACCTCTCGCCCGACTGGGGCACGCCGGGCGACCAGTCCGACAACCCGTTCCTCGACGTCGACGACCTCGACGGCTACGGCCCCGAGACGATCAACCTCGGCGCGAGCGCGCCGGGCTCGTACGAGGTCTGGGTCCACTACTACTCGTCGGACGCGTTCGATCGCCCGACCGAGCCGACCGTCGAGATCTACATCGCGGGCACGCTCGCGGGGACGTTCCGGCGCCCCGGCTTCACGTGCAACCAGCTGTGGCACGTGGGCACCGTGCAGTGGGACGGCTCGAACGGGACATTCACCCCGTCGAACACCGTCACGATGTCGAACCGCGGCTCCTGCTGACGTACCCTCCGGCCGATGACGTCGGCCGCCCCCGCCAAGACCTCCACCCTCGCGATCGTCGCGCTCGTCCTGTCGCTCGGCTGCGGTCCGGTCGGCTCGATCGTCGGCGCGGTCGCGCTCGCGCGCATCAACAAGTCGAACGGCGAGCTGGGCGGGAAGGGCCTCGCCATCGCGAGCGTGGTGATCGGCGTGATCGGGTGGGTGTTCCTGGGCATCCTCGCCGGCATCGCGATCCCCAACTTCATGCGCTACAAGCTGCGCTCGCAGCAGTCGGAGGCGCGCACGATGTTGAGCTCCATTCGCGTCGGTCAGGAGTCGTTCCGAATGGAGCACGACGCTTACCTCACCCTCGCGCCGGTGGGCGGGGGCAGCGGCAGCCAGCCCGTCGCGTGGGACGCGGCGCCCTGTGAAGAGGCGTGCGGCCGGGACAACCTCGCGGCCTGCACCTCGTTCGACTGCATCGGCGTGGCGCCCTACGGCCCGTCGCGATTCACGTACGCTTGCAACGCCGTCGGCGACGACTACGCATGCGCCGCCGTCGGCGACCTCGACGACGACGGCGAGGTGAGCGTGTGGATCGTCGGGAGCAACAACTCCGGCGGCGATCGGATCGCGGCGCCGCTCCCCGCGATCGCGGTGGAGGCCGGCTGCGTCAACGGCGCGACGCACCCCGCGAAGGACGTCGTCAACTGCACCCTCACGGTCTACTGATGGGCGCATGTCGAACCGCGAGGTCATTCGCGCGCTCGAGGCGCTCGCGCTCTACGCGGAGCTGAAGGGCGAGCGCTTCCGGGTCCGCGCGTACCGCGACGCGGTCGACGCCATCCGCGCGCAGCGCGTCTCGTTGGAGCGCGTGGCGCGCGAGCGCGGTGAAGCCGGGTTGGTCGCGCTCCCGAAGATCGGGAAGGGCATCGCGAAGAAGATCCTCGAACACGCTTCCTCGGGTGTGATCACCGAGCTCGAGTCGGCGCGCGCGGAGCACCCGTTCGACATCGTGGAGCTGACTTCGGTCGAGGGTGTCGGCCCGAAGCAGGCGCGGCTGCTGTTCGACACGCTCGGCGTCACGGACCGCGCGTCTCTCCTCGAAGCCACACGCGGTGGGGGCCTCGCGAAGGTCCCGGGCTTCCGCGGGAAGAAGGGCGCGCGCGTGCGCCGGAGCCTGGAGTCGGGGTTGCTCGCGCGCTCCGAGGTCGTGGGCCGGGTGTACGTGCCGGCGCGCTCGATGCTGGAGGCGCTCGCAGAGCGCGTGCCCTCGATCGTGACCGCGATGACGGGCGCGCTGCGCCGCTTCGACGAGCGGATCCCGTTCGCGCACCTGTTGGTCGGAGCGGACGAGCGCGACGCGGTCGCCGAGGCGTTCCTCGCGCTCGACACGATCGACGTGGTCCGCGACGGCCTGCGCGTGGAGCACGTGGACGGCTTCTTCGCCCAGCTCGAGATCGTGGACCGCGCGACGTTCGGGGCGGCGCTCTTGTGGTCGACCGGGAGCGAGCGGCACCTCGAGGCGCTCGCGACGTACGCGACGATGAAGGGCCTGAGGCTCGAGCGCGACGGTGTCTACCGCGGCACGGATCGCGTCGCGTCCGAGACGGAAGACGAGATCTACGCCGCGCTCGGTCTGCCGTTCGTGCCGCCGGAGCTCCGCGAAGGAGAGCCGGAGTTCGTCGCGTTGATGTCGGGCGGGTTGCCGGACCTGATCGACGCGCCCGACGTGCTCGGCGATCTCCAGACCCAGACGGAATGGTCGGACGGCCGCGACTCGATCGACGCGATGGTCGCGCGGGCGCGCGCGCTCGGGTACGCGTACTTCGCGATCACGGATCACTCGCACGGGCTCGGCGTCGCGGGCGGGCTCGATCCGGTGCGGCTCGCGGAGCAAGGCCGCTACATCGACGCGCTCGACGCGAAGCTCGACGACATCGCGGTGTTGAAGGGCTCCGAGGTGAACATCCTCGCCGACGGTACGCTCGACCTCCCCGACGAGTCGCTCCGCGCGCTCGACTTCGTGGGCGCCGCGATCCACTCCGCCTTCGATCTCGATCGCGACGCGATGACCCGCCGCATCGTGCGGGCGATCGAGCACCCGGCGGTGGACGTGTACTTCCACCCGACCACGCGCGTCCTGGGCCGGCGCGCACCGATCGACTTCGACTTCGACGCTGTGGTGGCCGCCGCGAAGCGCACGGGGACCGCGCTCGAGATCGACGCGTTCGCGCCGCGGTTGGACCTCTCGTCGGCGCTGATTCACCGCGCGCTCGAAGCGGGTGTCCCGCTCATGCTCGACTCCGACGCCCACCGGGTCGAGCAGCTCGACTACAGCCGCGACCTCGGCGTGCCGCTCGCGCGGCGGGGGTGGGCGCGCGCGGCGGACGTCGTGAACACGCGCTCCGCGGCGGAGTTCCGGCTTTGGCTGGCCGAGCGCCGCGCCCGCGCGGGGTGGTGATCCGTTTCGAGCCACGTAGGGCCCGGCGTGTTCGCGTCTGGTCCAATGTGGCCGATCGGGATCAGCACGAGGTTGTACGGCCGTGCGTGTCCTATTCGTCGAAGATCACCCCGAAGCGACTCACCACATCAAGAAGGCCCTGACGGGCTTCGTCCCGTGGGAGTTCGACTTCGCGGTCACCAGTCAGCAGGCCATGGCGCTCATGGCCAACCACACGTACGCGGTCATGGTCACCAGCGTCCGCGACTCCGTCGATCTCATCCGTCGCGTCCGTGACTTTCACCCGAACGTCGCACGCATCCTCCGCTCCGCCGAGGACGAGGACGAGGCGCGCCTGCGCGCGTTGTTCGTCTCGCACCAGGTCGTCGAGGCGGACATCGAGCTCGGCAAACTCGTCGGCGTGATCGCCCAGGCCGCGGACCTCGAGCTGATGATCCACGACGAGGGGCTGCGCAAGCTCGTCGGCCGCGTCGAGCACCTCCCGTCGCAGCCGAAGGTCTACGCCCGCCTCGTGCAGATGCTGAAGCGCTCCGACGCGAACTTCCGGGCGGTCGGACAGGTCGTCCAGAACGACGTCGCGATCGCGACCGAGATCATCCGCGTCGCGAACACGCCCTTCTTCTCGAGGGGCCGCGCGGTCACCAACGTGATCGACGCGGTCGGTCGCCTCGGCACCCGCACCGTGCGTGATCTCGTGCTGGCCCACGAAGTCTTCTCCGCCGTGGCCACCGGCCCCAACCAGGCCATCGTCGAGAAGATCCACCGTCACTCCGTGGATGTCGCCGTCGCCGCGCGGAGTCTGGTCTCCCGGCCCAGAGATCGCGACGACGCGTTCCTCGCCGGCCTCCTCCACGATGTCGGACGCCTCGTCGTCGTGAGCCAGCTCCCCGCCGCGTCCCCGGTCGTCGACTCCGACGGTGACCTCGAGCTCGAGCAGAGCGTCATCGGCGTCACCCACGCCGAGCTCGGCGCCTACCTCGTCGGCCTGTGGGGCCTCCCGTACTCGGTCCTCTGGGCCGCCGCCTCCCACCACGAGGAAGAAGTGGTCGGCGAGGGCGCCCTCGACGTGGCCGCCGCCGTCTACGTCGCCGAGCAGGTCCTCTCCGAGCAGGAAGAGATGGCGGTTCCGGGCTTCGCGATGTGGCGTCAAACGGCGCACGAAGCGCTCGGGATGGGCAGCGCCAGCTGATAGTCTCCGCGGACTTTGGACCGAACCCGGTCGCCGCTCGCCGAGCTCGTTCGACTCGCCGTGCCGAGCGCGCTCTTCACGGTCCTCACGAACTCCTATCGCATCGTCGATCAGTTCTTCGTGCAGCGCATCTCGGTGGATGCGCAGGCCGCGATCGGCGCGTCGATCTACGTCCTGATCGCGTACTACGCGGTGTTCGAGCTCGTCGCGGGCGGCGCCGCGCCGCTCGTCGCGCGCGCGACGGGCGCGCACGATCCCGAGCTGCGTCGTCGGCACTTCGGAGCGGCGACGTTCGGCGCGCTCATCATCTCCGCCGCGATGATGGCCGTGGGGACGCTCGGCGCCCCGTGGATCGTCGCGTCGCTCGGCCTCGAGGGGCACGCGGCGGTGGAGTGCGAGCGCTACCTCTTCACGATCTCGCTGACGATCCTCCCGCTCGCCTTCACGCCGCTCGTCGACCAGGTGTTCCTCGCGATGGGCCACGCGAAGGGGCCGATGTTGCTGCACGCGCTGACGCTCCTGCTCAACCTCGTGCTCACGCCGTACTTCATCGAGTCGCACGGCATCGTGGGCGCGGCGGTCGCGTCGACGGCGTCGCGCTTCGTCGCGACCGCGATCGGGTACGTGGCGCTCGTGAAGATCATCGGCCTGCGCGCGAGTGACGTCCGCCCCGCGGGGCTGCGCCGCGTCACGCGCATCGGTCTGCCGATCACGCTCAACACGCTGCTCTACGCGGGCGTGTACTGGATGCTGCTGAAGACGAGCGTGTCGCCGCTGGGGCCGACCGTGAACGCCGCGCTCGGCATCGGCTTCTCCGCGCTCGAGGGCTTCACTTGGCCCGTCTTCCACGGCGTCTCGCTCGGCGCGGCGAGCCTGGTCGGTCGGCAGCTCGGCGCGCAGGACAAGGTCGCGGCGTGGCGAACGGTCCGCCTCGCGCTGCCGATCACGACGGCGCTCGGGGTCGCGGCTTCGCTCGCGTTCTACTTCGCGGGCGAGCCGCTCACGGACCTGTTCACCGACGACCCCGACGTCCACGCGGCGGCGATCGAGTACGCGACGATCCTCGCGTGGACCCAGACCTGCGTGGCGTGGGAGTCCCTCGCAGAGGGCGTCCTCGCGGGGGCCGGCGACACGAAGACGGTGTTCTGGTGGTCGGCGCCGTTCAATGTCCTGCGCGTCCCGCTCGCGTGGGGGCTCGCGTTGCCGCTGGGTTTCGGCGCGGCGGGGATCTGGTGGGCGATCAACGTGACGTCCGCGGCGAAGGCGTTCGGGAAGGGCTGGGCGACCTACCGGGGCGAATGGCTCGACCTCGAGCCCTGAAAAGTCCCGACCTCCGCGCCCTGACCCTTGGCCTCGGCCGCACCGCCGCCGACAATCCCGCGCGATGGTTCAGCTCGACAGCCTCGCGTCGCGCCTGGCGTTCGCCGCCGCGGTCGTCGACCGCCACCCCGCGCAGCTCGATCCCGAAAAGATCCAGGACGTCGCGCTCGCCCTCGGCCGCATGACGCCCGCCCAACGCGAGCTCCTCACGACCCTCGCGAGCCACGGCCACGACGCCCTCTACTCTGAGCTCACCACCGTCCAACACATCGTCAACGACATCCGCCGCGCGCGCGTGGACAAGTCGGGCGGCACCTACGTGGAGGCCTTCCTCCGCCCCGACGATCTCGTGCGCGGGCTCCGCTTCCATCAGGTCCAACAAGGCGTCGGCGCGTTGGACGCCGACGGTCGCCGCGATCTCGTCGCGGCGCTCGAGGCGAAGGACGGCGCGCGCACCGCGCAGTTCCTCGACGGCTTCGGCCTCGGCTCGAAGGGCGGCGGCGCCGACTGGGTCACACGCGTGTTCTCCGCGTTCCCGCAGGGCGACGTCGTCCGCATCGAGGGGCGCGGCGCGATGTCTGCGGTCGAGATCCGCGGCGCGCCCGCCGAGCGCATCGCGCGCCTCGAAGCCCAACTCGAAGAGACGCTCGCCCGGGCCGGCGACGATCCCGCGCGCCTCTCGCGCGCCGCCGACCTGTTCGCGGCGCTCCTCGACGCCTCCGCCACCGCGTCGAAGCGCACGAAGAAGCCGAACCTCGCCGCCTGGTTCCAGCGCCTCGGCGCGGCCGGCGCGCCGGGCTTCCTCCCGGAGCGCGCGCCGGTCTCGCACGACGTGCCGCTGATCGGCGGGGCCGTGACCACGCTGCATCACTTCTCGCCGGAGCAGCAGGCGGTGGGCTTCGAGCTGCAGCTCGGCCGCCGCGGTGGGCTCGACTACACGCGCCCGAACGGGAGCGTCGTGATCAAGGTCGGCGACGACGAGCGCTACCTCGGGCGCCCGGGCGCCCCGCTCGGGATCGACACCGGCGATCACATCGTCGTCCCGGCGCGCGTCGAGGCGGTGATCGTGGAGCAGCCTTCGTTCGGCTCGCCGCGCCAGCTCGGAGCGCTCGAGCTGCCGAGCGGCCCGTTCACGTTCCGGACGCGGCACAGCGGTCGGGCGCTCCGCCTCCCCAAGCAGGTGATGGTGGGTGACGCGAAGTTCGAGCTCCGCGAAGGGACGTACCGATCGAGCGCGCCGAGCGCCGAGGTCGTCCCCGGCCAACCGATCGTTCTGCGCGCCGGGGGCGTCGAGCGCCGCGTCGATCCGAAGACCGGCGAGGTGCAAGGGTGAGCGACGAGCGCGACGAAGAGATCGTCTTCGAGTCGGAGATCTTCGAGCTGAGCGAGGCCGTCGAAGCCGCGCTCTACGCGAAGGCGGTGCGGATGGGCTTGCTCGCCGACGGCGAGCGCGTCAGCGGAGATTGAGCGGGGCGTACGCCCACACGGTGTGGCGCGATCCGCTCAAGGCCATCGTGAGCAGGTCGGTCGTCACGCCGTCGCCGCCGAACCACTGGGTGAGGACGCGCGCGGCCTCGGCCGCGACGAACGGCTGCGGGCGCGGGCGCGAGCCCTTCGCGGTGACGAGGATCGGGCGCGGATCGAGCTTCTCGGGGCACGCCTCCTTCGCGCGCGACAGCGCCTCTTCCATGCCGCCGAGGCCGTCGACGAGGCGGTGTTTGCGCGCGGCGCGGCCGGTCCACACGCGGCCCTGGGCGACCTCGTGGACCTCGTCGCGCGTCATGTCGCGGGCCTCGCCGACGATCGCGAGGAAGCGCTCGTACATCGCTTCGACTTCGGCGTCCGTCGCTTCGCGGCTCTCGGGGGAGAGGTCTCGGTACGCGTTGTACAGCGACGCGTGCTTTCGGTTCTCGATGACGTCGTGCTTCAGATCGATCTTCTCGGTGAGCTTCTGCAGCGTGGGGATCATCGCGAACACGCCGATGCTCCCGGTGATCGTGAGCGGGTCGCACACGATCGCGCGCGCGCCGCAGCCGACGTAGTAGCCACCGCTCGCAGAGACGTCGCCGAAGTACGCGATGACCGGCTTCTCCTTGTCGAGGCGCTTGATCGCCGCGTACATCGCGTCGCTCGCGGTCACGCTCCCGCCGCGTGAGTCGACGTGCAGGATGACGGCGCCGATCGTCTTGTCTTCGAGCGCAGTGCGCACGTCGTCGACGACCACCTTCTCGACCGCGGCCTTGTCCGAGACCTGCTGATACGGCGGCGCCTTGTCGACGATCGCGCCGTGGATCTGCACCACGCCGATGCGCTTCTTCCGGCTCGGGAACAGCGGCGGGATCGTGCGCGCGTCGACGTACGAACCGGCGCCGACGAAGCGCGCCGGCTCCTCGGCGTCCTCGATCGTCTGCACCACGCCCGCGAGGTCTTCGTCGCGCGCGACGCCGTCGATGTAGCCCTTCTCGAGCGCCTGCGTCCCGATCATCGGGAGCGAGTCGATCATCGCGATCGCGTCCGGCTCCGGGATGCGCCGGCCGTCGGCGATCGCGACGGCGAGCTCCTGGTCGACTTCGTCGATCAGCGCGCGCGTCTGTTCGCGGTCCGCGTCGCTGCGCTCGGTGCGCGTGAAGCGATCCGGCGCCGACTTGAAGCGCCCGCGCGACGCAACCTGGATCCGCACGCCGATCCGCTCGAGCGTCTCCGCCATGAACAGCCCGACCGAAGACATCCCGACCGAAGCGAGCGCGCCGACCGGGGTCGCGTAGATCTTCGTGCCCGCCGAGGCGACGAACATTTCGAGGTTCCCCGCGTTCCGCGCGAGGTGGACGACCACCTCCTTCTGCGCGTCGCGGATGTTCATCAGCTCCTTGCGGACGGCGGCCGCCGAAGCGAGCCCGCAGGACAACGAATCGATCCGCACGAGCACGCCGCGGGCGAACTCGTCGGAGGCGATCTCCGCCGAGAACCGCCGCAGCCTCGAGAGCACGACGCGCGGCGGGTCCTCGCGCTGCATCGCGCGCTTCACGAGCTGCTGCGCGAACTTCTCGACCGGCCGCATCTCCATGACCTGGCCGTCGAGGTGGAGCTCCGCCCAGCCGCCCTTCTTCAGGATGCGTTTGCGCGCGCGGATTTGGAGGGGGCGGATGATGAGCGCCCAGAGGACCACGACGGGGACGGTGAGCAGTCTGAGGAGCCGCACGGTGAGAGCTTCGCGCATCGAGGGCTCGGATGGGAAGCCGGGCTCACTCGATGCTGTCGAACGGAACATCGAGGCGGGTGTACTTCTTCCGGATCACCTTCGATGGCGCCGCATTGAAGTGCCACCACTCGTTCCGGATGATGACGAACCCACCGCCCTTGGTCATCGCGTCCCGGAGGATCTTCCGGTTCGCGACCTGGGCCTTCGTGAGCTTGCCCTCGCGGACGAAGCGCGCCTCGTGCCTCGGCTCGGCGAGCTTGCCGAGGTGATCGTACGGCGTCCCCATGTCGACCTCCTTGCCGGACGCGTCGACGAGCGTGAGATCGACCGCCGCGCCGTAGGAGTGGATCGAGCCGGTCTTCGTGTTCGGGTTCGCGACGTAGGCCGCCTTCGAGGTCCCCTTCACGGCGTCCCACAGGACGTGCTGCACGTGGTTCGGGCGGTAGCAGTCCTTGAAGAGGAGCGCGTACCCGGCGTGGTGCGCGTCGAGGTACTTCTGCGCCTTCACCACCATCGCGGAGACCTCCGGTCGCAGCAGGCACCGCGCGTGTTCGTAGACCTTCTTGCCGAAGAAGTTGTCTTCGGTGGCGTACTTGATGTCGAGGCGGAAGCGTTCGTCGAGCTTGGAGACGTCGACCAACGTCGGGGGGGCGGCGAGCGCCGCGAGGAGGATCGTCATCATGATCAGTTCGGCTCCGGGAACGTCGCGCGACCGACGAGGATCACCGGCCGCTTGTCGACCGTACCACTCCTCGGATCCACGCTCCCGAAGACGACGAAGTGCTCGCCCATTCGATTCATCGTACGCGCCGTGAAGTCCGCGAAGTTCTGCTCCTCGGGTTCACACATCGCGGGCTCGCCGAGCTCGCCGTAGACGAGCGCGAGGCCGATCGGCGCGTACAGGAAGCCGCGGTGGTACGGGATCATCGTCGTCACGTCCTGAAGCGTGGTGTGCGTGCCGAACTTCGTGAGGCCGGTCGGTTCGTCCGGGGGCTCGGGCGTGAGGATCGCGCCGCGCTTCACGAGCGCGACGATTCGCTCGTCGGCGAGCTTGGTGACCGCCGAGAAGCCCCCGAGGTTCGTCTCGTTGGTGAACAGCCGCGAGGGTCTCCCGTTGCGCACCGAGTAGAAGTTGTCGTTGAGGAACAGCGCGGCGTCGTCCTCGGAGCGCCACACCACGCCGCTGTCGCTCGCGCGGACGTCGCCACCCGAGAAGTCGTACGTGTCGAGCTCGCCGTCGATGACGCGGATGATCTGTCCGCGCGCGGTCGTGCCGAAGAGCTCGTCGGTCGAGCCGTCGTCCGGCGTCGCGAGGCGCTTCACCGCCGCCGGGAACTCGGCGACGAGCTCGAATCCCGAGTCCATGCGCCCGCGGAACAACACGCCCGAGACGGTGCCGGTGCCCGCCCCCATCCACAACTCTCCGTTCGGCGCGAGCGCCGCGCTCAACGGCACCGGGATGGGCGCGGTGGAGGTCCGCGCGTAGGGGACGGGGCCGTCCGGGGAGATGTCGAGGATGGTGCCCGCGTCGCCGAACGCGATCACGCGCGTGTCGCTCAGCGTGACGGCGGCGTAGAAGGTCTCTTCGCCCGGGATGCGGTACGCCGTCACTTCCCACTCGACGGGGCAGTGGTCGCGATTCACGGGGGGCTTCGTCACCCAGAAGCCGACGTCGGCGCCGACGCGCGGGCCGCCCTCGTCCTGGCCCCGCCACGCCCCCTCGTCGGGCACGATCCGGACGTAGCCCTGCGTGAAGTCTTCGAGGCGCTTCTGCGCGGTGACCTCGGTCTCTTCGAGGATCTCGCCGGGCGCGAGATGAACCTCTTCGAGGGTCTGGTCGTAGAAGAGCGCCCAGACCGTCGCCTTGTCCGTGAAGTCCGCGACGTTCGGGAGGAGCCCCGGGTCGATCGGTTGCTCGAGGTCGAAGCCGACCATCCGGGTCTCGTTGTCGTAGTGGTAGCCGACGAGCATCGCCTTCATGCCGTCCGGCGCGGGCAGGTCGATCGAGATGACCTCGGCCGAGCACGCGCACGCGGACGCCGCCGCGATGATCGCTAGCCTTCGCATCACTTCGGCTTCGGGCGGAAGGCCTTCACTTTGGTCTCGTCGGTGGTGAGGTAGGCGGCGCCGATCAGGTCGAGGCAGTACGGGATCGCGGGCATGACGGCGTCGAGGCACTCGCGGATCGACTTGGGCTTGCCGGGGAGGTTCACGATGAGCGCCTTCTTGCGGATCACCGCGGTCTGCCGCGAGAGGATCGCGGTCGGCACGTACTGAAGCGACACTTGGCGCATCAGCTCGCCGAAGCCGGGCATGAGTTTGTCGGCGACGGCCTCGGTGGCCTCCGGGGTGACGTCGCGCGGCGCGGGCCCGGTGCCGCCGGTGGTGACGACGAGGTCGCAGCCGGCGTCGTCGACGAGCTCGGCGAGGGTCGCTTCGATCGTGTTCTGGTCGTCGGCGATGACGCGCGCGACCGGGGACCAGTCGTTGGTCAGGATCTCTTCGAAGTAGGCCTGGATGGCGGGCCCGCCGAGGTCTTCGTACTCGCCGCGGCTGGCGCGGTCCGAGACGGTCACGATTCCGATCCGGGCGTCTTCCTTCGTCACGACTCGGACGAGATTGTCAGAGCGCGGCTGGCCTCCGCAAGCGCACGCGGCCGCGCGAGACCGTCGGTCAGCCTTCGCTGAGCAAGCGCGTCCGGGCACGCACGACGAAGCGCGTGATCAGGAACAGCGCGATGAGCGGCGTGAGGTGGAAGCCGAAGAGGTGGCTCGCCTCGCCGCTCGCGCAGCGCATGTGGAGCACCGCGATGCCGACGCCGGTGACGCCGGTCGCGATGAAGAACGTGGGGTCCGGGAAGCGGCGCCACACGCGGCCGGACACGACGCCGAGCGCGATCATCGCGACCGCCGCGATGGCGCTCCCGAACGCGAAGCACTGCGGGCCGGTCGTCATCCCGACCGCGGCCGGATCGACCGTGAGGACGAGCCCGGCGAGGACGCCCGCGAGGCCGATCGCGCCCAGGTTGTAGGCGGTCATGCGCTTCACGAGCGGGACGCCCACCGCGACCGACGTGCAGAGCGCGGAGCCGAGGAACACCGCGAGGAGCGAGACCATCCACATGAGGTCGCGCTCGAGGACGGGCTTCTTGGACGGGGCGAGGTAGAACGCGGCGAGCAGCACGGTCGCGAGACCGAGGTAGGCGGCGAAGGCGATTCGGCGACGGCGCCCGAGGGCGTCGAGATCGCGTCGAATGGCTTCGACCGCGGCGGGGGCGTGCCGAGGGTCACTCATCGCGTCGGTTGGGATACGGAGGTCCCGCTTGGAAGGTTACGCGAAGGCGCGCGATCGGGGTAACTCGGATTTCGCATTGGATCGTGGCCGGGGCCCGTCCGGGTCTGGTAACGATGAGGAGACGGGGCAGTAGGTACGGTGATTCGATGAAGAGGGTCGGAAGTTGGGCGCTCGGCGCGCTCCTGTTGGCGAGCTGCGGCGACAACATCGTGGGCGAGCCGCCCGCGCACCTGCTGGTCGAGCGGGACGCCGGCGTCGTCGATCCCGACCGCGACGGCGGCACCCCGACCTACCCGGTCGGCCCGTACGGCGGCGAAGAGGGCGACACCCTCGAGA
>JAUHYN010001230.1 GCA_030426505.1 bacterium
CGATGTAGTCGCGCGACTGGCTCGCGGGGATCGTACGCACGCCGGCGGGTGCGCCGGAGAAGTCGAACGTGATCCGGCCGTCGTTCTGCGTGAAGGTCTGCGCGGTCCCGAGCGCGGTGTCGGTCGCCTGGTAGGCGCCGTCGGAGTTGTTGTCGAGGTAGAGCCGCGCGCTCGTGATTTGCGTGACGTCGTTGAGCGTGCCGCCCGCCGTGAAGCGGAGGCTCGAGACGTCGAACGCCTCGTTCACCGCGGTGACGCGGAGCTGGAGCGTGGCGAGGTTCGTCGTTCCGGCGGCGACGACGGAGGCCGCGCGGCTGTTCGGCCCGAGGCTCACCGCGAGGCGGCCCGCGATCGTGACGGTGTCGCCGAGGAAGCCGCCGGTGCCGCCGGTCGTCCCGGAGACGTACGGCGCGCTCGGGACGAGGTTCGACGTGACGTCCGAAGCCTGCTGGATGCGCGCCTCGAAGGTCTGCCCGCCCACCGGCACGTTGGTGAAGTCGTAGACGATCAGCCACTCCTCGGTGGTGCCGACGGGGAGCGTACGGTTGGGCGAGAGGATCGCGAGGCCGTTGTCGCCGTTGAAGTTGCCGCTGGCGATCGTGGGCTCGCCGGCGTCGGCGACGCCGTCCTGATCGAGATCGACGACGAGCCGCACGCCGTTGTTCGCGAGCGCGTTCACGTCGTGGCCGCTGCCGCTCGCGCGGACGCGCACGGTCTGGACGGTGGTGTTGGTCGTCCCGCCGCGGACGCGGAACGCGAGCATCGGGACGTTCGTCGCGCCGGCGACCTGGAAGCTCGGGCCGGCGTTCGAGTCGGCGAGTTTGAGGAAGAAGACCGGCTCGACCGCGACGCGCATGCCGACGTTCCCGATCGTCCAGATCGAGGAGCGCGTACCGAAGTTGTCGTTGGTGAAGATGCTCGTGCCGCCCACGCCGAGCGCGCCGTTCTGGTCGACGGCGAAGTTCATGAACGTGTCCTGCGCGATGTACTTGATGACGTAGAAGATGCGCCCCTCGGCGTCGAAGATCGTGCGGGCGGGGAGGGTCCACTGGTTGGGGTACAGCGTCCACGGGAACGCGCGGTGCGAGGAGCCCGGGCCGAAGAAGTCGACGCTGGTCGCGCCGTTGATCGTGCCCTGTTGGAAGACCGGGTTCGCGATGTTCGGCGTGAGGCCGCCCGGGTCGGCGACGAGGTTCGCCGACGCGATCATCCGCGCGTCCCAGTCGGGGGAGTAGTTGAGCGTGGTGTTGCAGGTCGTCGCGCCGCACGCGCTGACGTCGAGGAAGTACATCGTCGCGCTCGTCACCGCGAACGGGAACTCGTACGGCGGCTGGTACGCGACGCCGATCCAGTCGCCCGGTCCGGCTTCGGGCGAGGTGAGCGACCACATGCTGTCGAAGTCGCCGTCGTCGACTTGCAGCGTGACGTTCTGCGCGGCGGCGCTCGACGCGAGGCCGCTCGTGAGGAGCGCGAGGAGGGGGAGTCGGAGTCGGAGGGACATGGCGTTCACCGGATCGTGTCGAGGCGCGTGAGGAGGCCTTCGGGCCAGGAGAGGGTGGCGACGTCCCAGGTGTCGGCGGCGACCGGGATCGTCGCGGGGTACGTCGCGATGGAGACGTCTTCGAGGAAGACTTCGAGCGTGGCGCCGGTCGGACCTTCCGGCGACGCGGCGACGACTTGGACCTGCAGCGTGTAGACGCCGCCGGCGGGGGCGGTGACCTCGACGGTCTCCGTCGCGTCCTGCCCCGAGAACGTGGGATCGCCGCCGGGGCCCGGGGGCGCCCAGTCGGGCGAGGGGTTGTCGAAGAAGCAGTCGCCGAGCGAGCCGAGCGCGGCGCCGGGGGAGACGACGTGCAGATCCAGGTCGGTGCCCGGCCGATCCCACGTGAGCACGACGCGGACACGCTCGCCGGCCTCCGCGATCACTTCGGTGCGCGCGTCGTTGGTGGAGGCGAGGCCCTGCGCGTCGCGCACCTCGAGCGCGGCGACGTAGCGCCCGGGGCGATCGACGGTGAACGCGGTGGACTCGAGCGTCGGATCCTCGAACGCCGCGTGGCTCCCCTCGGGGCGCGCGACGAAGCGCCAGCGGTACGTGATCGCGTCGCCTTCGGGGTCGTTCGAGCCGACGCCGCTCACCGCGATCCGCGTGCCGGGGAGGATCGGCGGCATCGGCGCGGGATCGAGGCTCACCACCGCGACCGGAGGGAGGTTGTCGGGGCGGCCGAGGATCGGGACGACGACGGCCGGGCGCTCCGCGTCGTTCGACTCGATGACGAGCTGCGCGCTCCCGCGATCCGTGAGGCCCGGCGCGTAGACGAGATCGATCACCGTCGTCGCGCCGGGGAGGAGCGGATCGACCATCGGGCTCGAGACGATCGCGAAGCCGCGCCGCTCGAGCGGGGTGGTGGTGTCGACGTCCTCGCGGCACGCCTGGTAGCCGGCGGTGTCGGTGGTGCAGACGTAGCCCGGATCGCACTCGGCGGCGCTCGTGCAGGCGACGGCGCAGATGCGCCCGGAGAGCGACGGCGTACAGCGCCCCTCCTGGCAGTCGCCGTCGCGGAAGCACGCCTCGCCTGCGAACCCGGCGGTGCGCAGCGAGATGCGGTCGACGACCAGCGTCGCGTCGCCGGCGCTCTCGATG
>JAUHYN010001231.1 GCA_030426505.1 bacterium
GCGGTGGTGCTGCTCGCCGCGATCGAGCAGCACCACCGCGGGCACGTCCGGGTAGTCGGACGCCGTCGGGATCACCGCGTTGTCGAAGCGCTCGAACTCCGGCGTCGGCAGGGACGCGCCGCACGCGCTCGTCAGGAGCGCGGCAGCCAGTAGCGCAGATCGTCGGGGCGATCGAGGTCCGCGAGTATCCGGTCGTCGTTCCATTCGATGGACTCCTGGTCGTGGGCGAGGAGAGTGCGCAGCCCGCCTTCGGGGCGCGCGAAGACTTCGTCGAATCGCGACACCGGCACGTAGACGGGGTGCCCGGGCTTCGTCGCGTGGACGAGGACGCGGTAGCGGTCGGCGGCACCGCTCAGCAGCGCCTCGATCATCGCGCGGTCCGTGAACGGCGCGTCGACCGGCTGCACGATCGCACCGGCCACGCCTTCGAGCGCCTGCAGCCCCACGATCAACGAGTCGATCATCTCACGGTCCGGATCGGACCGCACGGCGCGCGCGGTCGGCGGAACGAGATCTTCGACCGCCTCCGAGATCACGGCCACCACCGGCGCGATCCGGGCCGCCGCGTAGACATCGACGAGGCGCGTGAGGATCGGCGCGCCGTCGAGCTCGACGCGCGCCTTGTCATGCCCGAGGCGCCGGGATCGGCCCGCCGCGAGGATCACCGCCCCGACGTCAGGCACGCTTCGCCTTCGTCTCCAGCGGCGCGACGGCGGCGCCGTCCTCGCTCGTGAAGCGCGGGCCGTCGCGGCGCAGCGTGATGAGCTCCGCGAGGATCGACACCGCGATCTCCTCGGCGGTCTCGGCCGCGATCGACAGCCCGACGGGCGCGCGCACGGAGGCGATCGCGTCGGCGTCGAAGCCCTTCGCGCCGAGGCGCTCGCGCATGAGGTGGGCCTTGCGCCGGCTCCCGATCATCCCGAGCCACGCGTGAGGCTTCTTCAGGATCTTCTCGACGAGCCGCTGATCCAGCGCGTGGTCGTGCGTGACCACGAGGACGTACGTGCCGTCGCCGTAGGGGAGGGCGGGATCGTCGAGGTCGTCGTAGAGCGCGCGCGCGTCGGGGAGGCGCTCGGGGTTCAACAGCTCCTCGCGCTCGTCCGCGACGTGGACCGCGAACCCCGCGAGGCTCGCCATCCGCACCAGCGCGGTCGCGACGTGCCCGGCGCCGAAGACGATCAGTCGGGGCTGCCCGCCGATCCGTTCGACGAACAACGTCACCGCCCCGCCGCAGCACATCCCGAGCTGCTGCGTGAGCTGGTACTCGATGACCTGCGGGCGGCCGTCCTCGAGCGTCTTCTTCGCGGCGCCGATCGCCTGCTCTTCGACGGTCCCGCCGCCGATCGTCCCGGCGATCGAGCCGTCCGCGAACACGAGCATCCGCGCGCCGGGGGATCGCGGCGTGGAGCCCGTCGCGGCGACGACGGTCACGAGCGCGGCGGGCGCGCCCGAGTCCTCGGCCTCCGCGATGCGCGCGAGAATGGACCGGCTCTCCACTCGGAGAGCCTCGCGAAGACCGATCCGTTTGGCAAACGGGAACTTCGGGGCTGCGGACGAGGGCTCAGCTCGAGCCCTGGAGCTCTTCGATCTTCGCCTTGAACAGCGCGTTGTCCCGCTCGAAGAGGAGCGCGGTCTTGAGATCGCGGATCGCCCCCGCGACGTCGCCCTTCTTCTCGGACTCCATCGCCTTCTTCCAGAGCTTGCGGCCCTGGGGCGTCATCCCGGTCTCCTGCTCCTTCTCGATCCTTTGCTCGCGCTGCGTGCTCTCGGTGTAGCGCAGCTTCGCCGCGCGGTCGGGGCCGCCGATGTCGCGGGTGTACTTCGCGCGCTTCTCCGGATCGCGGAGGATCACGTACGCCTCGGCGACGCGCTTCGCGATCGCGGTGACGGCGCGTTTGAGGTCGTCGTCCGGCGACGAGAAGAAGGAGTCGGGGTGATAGTTGCGCTGGAGCTGGTGGTACTTGGCCTTCAGGTCCTCGAGCGTCGCCTGGGGCGTCGCGCCGAGGACCTGGTAGTAGTCGAGCTGGTCGAGGCTCCGCGCGATCTGCTTCGTCTCGGCCGCCCAGTGCGGATGCACGTTGGGATCTTCCGGCACGTCCGTCGCCTCCGAGGCACCGCGGTCAGCGGTTCGACACCATCAGCTCTTCGTTGCGCGCGATGGCCTGGTCGACCTCTTCGGTCGACAGGCCGGAGCTGAGGTTGATCGCCGTGCTCGCCTGCGCGCCCGTCTCGAGGTCGCGCGCGGACACGTTCACGATGCCGTCCGTATCGATTTCGAAGGTCACTTCGATGGTCACTTCCCCGCGCGGGGCCACGCGGAACCCGGAGAATTCGAATTCTCCGAGCATGACGTTCTCTTCGGCCAGGTTCGACTCACCTTGATAGATGCGGATCTTCACCCGCTCCTGGTGATCCGCCGCGGTCGTGAACGAGCGCGTGCGGTCGATCGGGATCGGCGTGTTCTTGTCGATGATCTTCTCGGTGTAGCCACCGACCGTCGCGAGGCGCAGCGTGAGCGGCGTGACGTCGAGCAGGAAGGTCGACTGCTGGTTGTCGAGCAGCGCGTGCGCCTGGATGGCGGCGCCCATCGCCACGACCTCGTCGGGATCGACGTCGGTCAGCGGCTGCTTCTGGAAG
>JAUHYN010000097.1 GCA_030426505.1 bacterium
AGTGTCGAACACCCGACATCGGCGCCGCACGAACGAACGTGTGTGCGTCTCGATTCGATCCGCGTCACGCCCTGCGAGCGCCTCGGAATGAACCGCGGTGATCGGGGTCAACGAACGCGAAGATTCGTCGTGCGGAGGGACACATCGCAGATCTTCTGCGGGCGCCGGGCGTCTAAATACACAGGCGCCGAGAGCGCCGGGAGGAACACGCTGTGACGAACCGACGAATTGCTCTGACCTCGATGCTGACCCTGGCGGCGCTCGCGACGAGCTCGGTGGCCGTGGCGGCGGACAACCGCGCCATCCACAAGTCGCGCGTCACCCACTCCCTGTCGGCCGCGGGCGAGGCGATGAAGCGCCTCGACTACCACGGCGACAACTTCTGCACCGACCGCTGCGCGCGGTACGAGATGGACCTGTTGATCGCGCGGCGCGCGATGACCAACCTCGAGAACTACGCGTACCGGGCGCTCGGCGGCGACGCCGTCGGTGACGTCGACCTCGCGCGGATCGACCACGCGCTGAAGGCCGCGAACGAGGCGGTGTCGCGCCTCGACTACTACGCGGACCGCGTCGACGAGAAGTACCGCCTCCGCGTGGCGACCGACGTCGGGATCCTCGACCGCGCGATGTCCATCCTCGGCAACTACGCGCGCCTCGCGCCGAAGGCCTGAAGCCTCACGGCGACGCCATGATGCGGGCCGCGATCGCGTACAAGCGATCGCGGTCTTCGCGGTCCCCGAAACGCGCGCGGATGAACGCGTCCGAGTTCGCCATCAACGCCGCGCCCACGCCCCGCTCCGGATCGAAGAACAACAGCGCGCTCGACCCGTTCGCGGAGCCCGAGTGGCCCAGGAACCGGCCGCCCTCGAACGAGGCGTAGTACCAACCGAGGCATTGATCCGCGTCGACGTCCTGCACCTGCGGGCTCAGCAACCGCGCGGTCGCTTCGGAGTCGAGCACCGCGGCGCCGTTCGGCGCGCGACCTTCGTTCATCACGGTCGCGAGGTAACGTGAGAGATCGTCGATGCTCGTCCGGAACGACGTCGCCGGATAGAACGCGAAGCCCTCGTGGTCCTGCGGGAAGAGGCCGTCGTGCCGATCACCCCCGTATGGGATCGCGACGCGCGCGACGTCGACGTCTGCGAGGCGCCACCCCGAGTCGGCCATCTCGAGGGGCTCGAGGATACGGGCGCGCGTCAACGCGGGCACCGACATCCCAGTCGCGCCCTCGATCACCGCACCGAGGATCCCGAAGCCCGCGTTGCAGTAGTCGTGGCGCGTCCCCGGCGTGGCCCCGAAGTGCTCCGGGTCGGCGAGGTAGGCGGCGGCGAACGCCGCGAGCGAAGTCGTCGGATCGCCCTCGGTCGTCGCGGCGCCCAGCGTGATGAAGTCGTCGACGAGCCCCGAAGTGTGCGTGAGCAGCATCCGCGCGGTAATCGGAGTGTCGGGGTGCTCGGGGTGACGCGCTTCGAACCCGAGCGCGGCGTCGATCGGCGCGTCGAGATCCAGCACGCCCTCCTCGCTCAACTGCATCGCGAGGAGCGCCATCACCGTCTTCGACAGCGACGCGACGAGGAACGGCGTGTGGGCGTCGACCGGGCGCGCCTCGTCGAAGTCGGCGAAGCCGTACGTGTTCGACCACGTGACGCGGCCCGGTTCGACGCGCGCCACGGCCAGCCCGCCGAACCCCGCCTCGCGGACGCTCGTGCGAATGGCGTCGTCGAGCGCGCCGTAGTCGGCCTCGGGGGCGCCCGAACAAGCGGCGAGCGTGAGCAACGCGAGCGCGGGGCGACGCATCGATCCCAGGATCCGGGATCCGGTGCGGCGGCGACATCCGTCGAACGCCCGCGAGCTCAGAGCGCCTCGAGGCCGCGTTCGGCGGCGGACTTCACGCGGTCGTCCCCGGTCCGACGCGCCCGTTCGAACAGCGCCCGCGCCGCGTCGCGATCGCCGGCCGCGAGGCGGCGCCACGCGAGCATCAGCGCGACCTCGGGGGCGCGGCGCCCGCCCGCGTGGTGCTCGAGGTAGGCGCGCATCGCCGCCGTGGCCTCCTCGTCCTCGTCACGCGCCAGCGCGACGGCGCGCCAGTAGCGCGCGTCCTCCGCGAGTGCGCCGCCGGGCTGTGACCGCAGCGCTTCCGCGAACTGCTCGGCCGCGCGCGCCGGGTCGCCGCCCCGGAGCGCCCGCCACCCCGACGCGAAGGCGCGCTCCGCGGGCGTCGGCACGGGCGGCGTGGCGTCCGAGGCGTCGGCGCTCGGCGCAGCGTCGGAGCCCTCGGCACCCGCGCGCTCGGAGCCGGCGACCTTCGCGGCGGAGGCGTCGGCACGCGCGCGCCCGGAGCCGGCGACCGTCGCGGCGGAGCCGTCGGCACCCGCCCGCGCAGGGTCAGCGCTCTTCGGAGCGGAGGCGTCGGCGTGTGTGCGCTCGGAGCCGGCGGCCTTCGAAGCGCGCGCTCCGAACGAGCCGGGCCCCCGAGAGCCCGGGCCACCCCGCGCGCGCGAATCGAGCCCCCGGCGGGCCGGGACCCCGGCGGGCTCCACGCCCGGCGCTGCCGGGCCCACTCGGTCGACAGTCGGCGATCCGCGGCGCCCGGCCGATTCATCCGCGCGATGCCCCGGCGCTCCGCGCGCCGACGATGCGTCGACGCCCGCACGCTCGCCCGCAGCCCGCGCCGACGCCTCCACGTCCGCACCCGAGCCCCCGGCCCCACCGGCCGTGCCCTCCAACGACGAGGCGCCCTCCCCGTTCGCGCCCAGGCCTCCGCGCTCGCGCGAGGCATCGGACGTCTCGCGACGCCGACCCTCTGCGAGGACCACCGCCTCCGCGCGCGTCCACCGCTCACCGAGGCGAACGATGCGGGTCGAGCCGCCCGGCACGTGGACGGCGACCTGCCCGGAGCGCACGAAGACGGACTCGAGGCGGTCGTCGACGACCACGACATCGAACGCGGAGCCGAGGACGTCGATCGTCCCGTCGCCGGTCACGACCTCGACGCGATCGTCGGCGCGCGCGGACGGCGCATCGATCGCGATTCGGCCGCCGCGCACGCGCACGACCTCGCGGGCGGCCGAACCCTCGTCGGCGCGCGTGAAGCGCTCGTACCGCGCGTCGTCCGACGCCGCGACGATCGTCTGGAGCGCCGGAGCGCTCGGGCGCGAAGCGACGAACAGGGTCACGCCGGCCGCGATCGCCGCCGCCGCGATCGGCGCCACCGCGCGTCGCCAACGCGGCGCCAAAGGCGGCGGCGCGAGCGCCGCGGCGACCAAGGCGTCCTCCATCCGGATCGCCTCGGCGGCGTTCGGCGTGCGGGTCGGGATCTCGCGCGCGGCTTCCCTGAGCACCTCGAGATCGCTCCACGCGCGCGCGCACGAAGCGCACGTCGAGAGGTGACTCGCGATCACCTCGCGGTTCCTCGCGGAGAACAACCGCGACAGCTCCTCGAACGTCGGGCACGCACGCTGCGTCATGTCGTCTCCTTCTCGAGCGCCTTGCGCAGCCTTCGCCGCGCGTGGTGCAGGCGCTTCCACATCGTCCCCGGCCGAACGCCGACGGCGCGCGCGGCGTCGACGCCCGAGAGATCCTCGAGCTCGCACAACACGTACGCCACGCGCAGGTCGTGCGGGAGCGCGTCGAGCGCGTGCATCACCTTCTCCACGAGCTGCCGGTGGGAGACGACGTCGTCGATCAGCGGCGCCTCTTCCGCGGGGCGCGCCGAGAACACTTCGAACAGATTGGTGCGCCGTCGCTCGGAGCGGCGCTGGTCACGCGCGACGTTCGCCGCGATCCCGAACAACCACGTGCGCACGGTCGAGCGCCCCCCGAAGCTCCCCGCCTTCCGCCACGCCGTGAGGAAGGTGAGCTGCACCGTGTCGTCCACGCCGCCGTGGCTCGCGCCGAGGAGCCGCGACACGAACCGCGACACCACGTCGCGGTGCCGCCGGAACAGCTCCCGGAGCGCGTCCGCGTCCTGGCGCGCACACGCCTCGAGCAGCGCCTCGTCACTCGCGGGCGCCTGGCCGAGCGCGATGATCTTCGCCGTCACGGCGCCCCCCATCGCAGCCCGACGCCGAGCCGCGCGAGCCACTCGGCTTCGCCGGGGAGCGCGACCACCACGATCGTCTCGAGGGTCTGCGACGCCGCATACTCGGGGCTCGGCGCCGACTCTGCGGCCACGACGTACGCCGCGGAGAGCACCACCTCGATGTGCGTGGCGTCCGCGAGCGGCCACGAGGCTCGGACCTGCGCCTCCAGCTCCGGGCGCAGCGAAGTGAAGACGAAGTCGTCGTCGATCAAGGGCGCAATGGGCCCACACTGCGTTCGATCGCACGTCGAAGTGTCGACGGAGGCGCGCGCCGTCCGCGACCAGCGCACCGAGGCGCCCACGCCCGGCGCGACCCTCCCCGCCCCCATCGACACCGGTAGCTCGATCCCGAGCTGCGCCGCGGCCGACGCGCGGCGTCCGTCGGAGGACGCCCCGGGGACCGCCGCGGGCGCGATCGCGAACCGCGCTCCGCCCCACACCACCGCCGGTCCCCAGCGCAGATCCGCACGCCCCGCGAGCCCCGTGCTCCACACCGCACCGTCCGCGAGGCCGACCTCGGCGCGAACGCCGAAACCGAAGCGCGAAGACGCAGGCTCGGGCCGGACCTCGGCGCGAGCCCCCGACGCCGGCGCGACGCGGGGACCGCTGGGCTCGACGGGCGCGACGGGCCCGACCCGCGCCGCGCCCGGGGGAGGGCCGACGAGGAGCGCATCGGTCAGGGCGCGCTCCGCCCAGGACTCGACGACGGTCGCCGCGACCACCGCGGTCGACACCTCGCGGACCTCACCGTCGAACTCCAGACGGAGGCGACCGTCGACGCGCGACACCTTCACCTCGATCGGCTCGCACTCGGTGGCGCCGGAGAGTTCACGTCCGATCGCGCCCACGACCTCCTCTGGTCCATTGAGACGAATACACTCAGTACCCGACATTGCGACGAGGAGCAGGAGCTCGATCACTGCGGCGCTCCCGTCTCGCACTCGCAGCGGCGTCTCGCAGTCGGGGGCCTCCGCACAGACCGCGTCGCGCAGCGCCATCTCGTCCACACACGCCCTCGAGCACACGGCTTCGACCTGAGCCTCGAGCGCGGTGCAGGCCAGCGACGCCTCGCAGTCCATCCACGCCCGGTGCTCGTCTTCGCAGGGGCCCATCGTCTCGTCGAGGCAGCGCTGGAACGTCGCCATCACCGGGCCGCAGGTCTCCTCCAACGTCATGTGGCATTCGACGAGCTCCGAGGTCGCGTCCTCACACGCCTCGAGCATCGGCCCGAGGCACCCCGCCAAGACCATCTCCGCCAACGCACACTCCGGACTCACCGGCGGGCACTGTTCGATCTCGGGGATCGGCATCACCGCGCCCAGCGCGACGGTCGCATCCGCGGAGCAGATCTCGATCGGGAAGAGCACGGGCGCCAGTGCGCCGTCCGCGGTGCGCAGCACCAACTCGAAGCCCTGTCCCACCGGCACCGCCACCGCGAACGCGCCCGCGCTCGACACCCGGCCGGAGCCGACCAACGCCGCCTCCCGGAACACGAGCGCCGAGGTCACTTCCACCGAAGCGCGCTCGACGCGGCCCGTGACGATCCCCATCGGCGTCTCGCTCCCGCAACCGGCCAGCGCGAGCGTCGCCGCCAACATCCTCGGGATGCCTGCTCGTCGACGCTCGCGGGGCTCGGTCCTCATGCGGGGCTCCTCATTGTACGCTCCGGTTCACTCGCCGGGCGGGGCCTCGGGATCCTCGGGGGGCGGCCAGCGGTCGGGCGGCGGCTCGCCGGGTCCGCTGCGCTCGCAGACGGCGATGACCGCGGCCTCGACCGACACGCAGACGTCGGGGGCGTGCTCCGCGAAGCATTGGTCGAGCGCGTGGATCAGGAGCTCGCAGGTCGGCGCGCCGAAGGGCTCGGGGGGCGGGCACTCGGGCGCGCCGCCGCAGACACGATCGAGATCGCGCTCCAACTCCAGACACGGCGCGAAGCACTGGTCGGCGGCCTCCTCGAGGCCTGCGCACAACACGTGGGCGTGCTCGAAGCACTGCTCGGCCTGCTCACGGAGCGGCTCGCAGTCGTTCGCGTTGGACTCCGCGCACTCGAAGAACGAAGTCATCAACGCCTCGCACGGCGCGAGCTGCGCTTCGTGGCACGCACCGAGATCTTCGAAGAGCGCGTCGCAGACCTGGCCGTGATCCGAGTAGCAGACCTCGAGCTCGGCGTGGTGCCGAAGGCACGCGTCGTCGTCGCCGCGGTGCGGGGGCTCCATCCCGGGGCCGCGCGGTCCTCCGGGGCCGCGGCGCCCGTCGTTCATGTCGGGGCCCTCGGGCCCGCGCGGCCGACCATCCGCGTCACGATCCGTCGGATCCTCCGGGCTCGCCCCGGGGTTCGTCAGCGCCGACGCGCCGGTCGCGTCGTCGGGGTTCTGGACACACGCCGGCGCTCCCAGAATCACGGCGAGCCCTACGCTCCCCAGCGCTCGAGACCATACGTTCCTCATCATCTCGCCTCCTCTTCGCGCCACGTCCCGGGCGCTCACTCGGTCGTGGCCGGGCGGCGAGGACCCCTTCCCGGTTTCTTCGCATGTGACGTCCTTTTCTCAGCGAGGCGATGCGCCACACCGATCGGTGCGGATCGCTCGAATACGGACTCGGCACAGCCGCTGCATTGCGGCGGGGACATGCGAACCCTCAGCATCGTCCTCACTCTCGGGCTCGTCGCCGCCGCGGGCTGCAAGGCGGAGCCGCCCGCGTGGCCGCCCGCCGACCACCGCGTCGCCAAGTTCGGTGAAGCCGAGCAGGCCGCGCACCGCGGTCGCCTGGCGAAGGCCAAGTTGAAAGTGAAGGCCACGCACTACGAGCTCGAGCCGCGCCTGATTCGCGTGCGCCCGCGTCAGCCCGTGAACCTCGTCGTGAAGAACGAGACGAACCGCGAGCACCACGTCGCGCTGAGTCTGATCAACGGCGGCCTCTCCGCCGACGATTGGATCGAAGCGCGCGACACCGCGTCGATCACGTTCACCGCGCCCGCGAAGCCGGGGACGTACCCGCTGCGCTGCCCCGACGGCGCGCGGGCGATCGAGTGTTCGCTCGAAGCGAAGCTCGTCGTGATCCCCACGCCCGAGACGTAATCCTGCACGCGCGGTCGGGGACATCTCCCGCGAAACGTCGATCGATCACGCGCCACCGTTCATTTTTCTCGGCGCCGCGGTGAATCGCATTTCGGTCCGCGAACTTCGCGCTCGAATCGAAGTGAAGAGGGCTCGCGAATACGTGGTGCGCGTGGCTTGGCACGTCGCCGCGCGCGCGGGGGCGTCGATTGACACGCTCGCGGAGCGTCGCCGATGGGTTCGATCGCGATGGAGCGAACCGAGGAGATGACCGACACCACGGAGCGCGTCGACGAGGACGCGATCGAGGCGCGCACGTCGACGCCGAACCGCGCGGGCCTCCGACTGCTCGCGGGCTTCATGTTCGTCAACGTGGGGTTGGTCCTCGCGCTGTCCTGGTCGACGTACGAGATGGGGCAGCAGCTCGACACGACGAACCAGGTCCTCAACAAACAGCTCGCCGCGAGCGGGGAACTGTCGAAGAAGCTCGACGCCGCGCTCGAACAACACACCGCGCTCGAGTCGGAGCTGTCCGAGCTGCGGCAGCACGTGTCGAGTCAGTCCGAAGAGGACGTCATCTTCCTCAAGATCGTCGTGACGAAGCGCGAGATCGACCGCAACCTCGCGCGAAAGATCGCGCAGCACGTCCACCACTACGCGCGGGCGTACGGCCAGGACCCGGACCTCGTCCTCGCGATCATCGCGACCGAGTCGGACTTCGATCCCGACGCGGTCTCCAGCGTCGGCGCGCTCGGCCTGATGCAAGTGATGCCGCAGTGGAAGCAGGTGCTCGGCATCCGCGAGAACCTCACGGAGCCGGAGACCTCGATTCGCTACGGGCTCCAGATCCTCGGTTTCTACCGGAACATGTACAAGGACCTGGAGATGGCGCTGACCGCGTACAACCGCGGGCCGGGGCCCGTCGACATGGCCCTCATGCGCGGGAAGAGCCCGCTGAACGGCTACGCGCCGCGCGTGCTGCAGACGTACAAGGAGCTGCAGTCGCTGCGCGTCGGGATGAAGGTCGGCTGACGCGCGTCGCGCCTGATATCTTCGCGCGCGGATGCGGTGGTTCTCGTTCTCGATGCTGATCGGCGGGGGCGCCGTCCTCGGCCACCTCTTCCTGTACCGCCGCCTCGCGAAGCACCTCGTCCTCGGGCGCCGCGGGCGGATCGCGATCGCCGTCGTGCTCGCGGCGATGACCGCGCTGCTCGTATTGCGGCGACCGCTGCGGTCGATCGGCGGACAGATCGAACACGTCTACGCGCTCGTCGCGTACACGTGGATCGCATTCGCGCTGTGCCTGCTGGTGTGGATGATCGCGAAGGACGGGTTGCTCCTCGCCGCGCGCGCGGTCGAGCGCGCGCGAGACAATCAACCGGACCTGGAGCGCCGAGCGCTCGTCCAACGCGCGCTGAGCGCCGGCGCGCTCGCGGGCGGCGGCCTCACGACGGTGTACGGCACGTACCGCGCGTTCGCTTCACCGGAGATCACGGAAGTCGCGGTCCGGCTCCCGCGCCTCCCGCGTCACCTGGACGGACTCACGATCGTTCAGCTCTCCGACGTCCACGTCGGCCCGTTCATCGACGCGCGGTTCCTCGAGCGCATCGTCGAGCTGGTGAACGCGCAGCGCCCCGATCTCGTCGCGATCACCGGTGACCTCGTCGACGACGACGTCGCGGTGATCGGCCCGGCGGTCGCGACGCTCGCGAAGCTGCGATCACGCTGGGGCACGTGCTTCGTGACGGGCAACCACGAGTACCACTCGGACGAAGTCGCCTGGACGCGCTTCCTCGACCGCCTCGGTATGAAGGTGCTCCGCAACCGGCGCGTCGAGATCGGCGACGCCGCGGGGACGATCGATCTCGTCGGCGTCGACGACTGGAGCGGCGGGCGGCGGCGCGGACGCGCGGGCTACGATCTCGACGCTGCGCTCGTCGATCGCGATCCGGAGCGCGCGGCGGTGTTGCTCTCGCACCAACCGCAGAACTTCGACGTCGCCGCGTCGCGCGGGATCGGGCTCCAACTCTCGGGGCACACGCACGGCGGTCAGCTTTTCCCGATGACCGCGCTGATCGGTCTCGGGTGGAAGTACAGCCGCGGGCTCTACCGTCACGACGACAGCCGCATCTACGTGAGTCGAGGTTGTGGCTTCTGGGGGCCGCCGGCGCGGGTCGGCAGTCCGCCGGAGATCGTGAAGGTCACGCTCGTCGCGTGATCGAACGTTGCGCGATCGGCCTTCATGCGTGCTGGCGATGGATGCGCGACACTGATCGTCGACGATGCCCCCTCGCCGAGACGTCGTTCGCCTCGCGTGGACCTCGATCCTACGCGCGCTCCTCTGCTCCACGTTCGCGCTCGCGGTCGGCGCATGCAGCGGCGGCGCGGGGAGCGAGGTCGGCGACGGCGGCGCGCGTGATGGCGGAGGCGATCGCGATGGGAGCGTTCGTGACGGAGGCGCGCGTGATGGCGGAGGCGATCGCGACGCGAGCGTTCATGACGGAGGCCCTCGCGACGGGAGCATCCGCGATGGAGGCGTCCGCGACGCAGGGCGCCGCGACGCCGGCGCGAACCACGACGCAGGCCTCCGCGACGCCGGCGCGCCTCACGATGACGGCGGCGCGCGCGACGGCGGGCCGAGCGACGGCGGGCTCGCGCGCGACGCGAGCGCCCCAAGCGACGCGGGTCTCCGCGACGCCGGACCGCGCGACGGCGGACCGCGCGACGCCGGCGCGCCCTACGGCGGACCGCGCGACGCCGGCGCGCCCTACGACGGCGGACCGCCCGACTCCGGCGCGCCCTACGACGGCGGACCGCGCGACAGCGGCGCACCGTACGACGCAGGCCCGCCCGACAGCGGCGCACCGTACGACGCGGGCCCCCGCGACGCCGGCGCGCCCTACGACGCCGGCCCGCCCGACTCCGGAACCACGCCCGACTCCGGCACCACGCCCGACTCCGGCGCGCCGCACGACGGCGGCACGCCCGACAGCGGTGTCCCCGCGACGCCGACGCCGCCGATCTACTCCGGCGGTACCTGCCCGACGCTCGTGCAGGGCCACAACCCCGCGTTCGTCTCCGGCGGCACCGCACGCGACGTATTGCTCCGAATCCCCGCGAACCCGAACGGCGCAGGCGTCGTGTTCGCGTGGCGCTGGCTCACCGGCACGCAGCAGCAGGCGTTCGACTGGACCGGCGTGACCAGCGGCGTCGGCGCCGACGATGTCCTGCTCGTCGCGCCCGAGACGCAGGCTGGCACCGACGAATGGGAGATCGGCGGCACCACCGCGACCAACGAGGACCTGCTCCTCTTCGACGACCTCCTCGCGTGTCTGCACGATCAGTACGGCGTCGACATGAACCGCGTCTGGATCCACGGCCACAGCTCCGGCGCGACCTGGGTCAGCTTCCTGATCCAACAACGCGCGCAGTACCTCGCCGCCGCGTCCGTCCTCTCCGGCGGACAGATGGGCCCGTTCACCACGCCGGCCACGCCGATCCCCGTGCTGCTCGTGTCGGGCGGCCCGACCGACGTCGCGGGCGGCTTCGACTTCTACGCCGCCACCGCGACGTTGCGCGCGAACCTCCGCAACGCCGGACACTTCGTCGTGTACTGCGAAGGGACGTTCGGACACTCGGTCCCGCCGAACCCGATCTACACGTACACCTTCCTCTCGGACCACCCGCGCGACGCGGTCCCAACCCCCTACGCGAACGGCCTCCCGGCGAGCCTCCCGAACACCTGCAGCATCGTCCCCTGATCCCCCGCGGCGCTTGGCGTACGCGTTGCACCCCAATCGCGGCATGAACAAGCACCTGATCGGAACCCTGATGACCAGCGCCGCCGCGGTCCTCCTGACTACGGCGTGCCTCGAGACGAAGAAGGAGGAGCGCGTCGAGCACGAGATGGAGCAGGTCGAAGAACACGTCGACCAATTCGAAGACGCGCTCGAAGCCCGCGAAGACGAGCTGAGCGAAGCGACCGAAGCGAAACTCGAACGGACCGAGGAAGCCATCGAAGACCGCCTCGACGAGCTCGAGAGCGCCTGGACGCAGATCGAACGGCGCGCGCGCCGCGCCGAGTACGACGGCGACGGCCGCTACATCGAGCTGAAGCGCGACATCGATCGACGCTTCGAGAAGATCTCGTCCCGCGCGGCTCCGCAGGACGCGAAGATCGATCTCGAGGCCGCGATCAGCGCGCTCGAACAGAAGATCGAAGAGGCGAGCGACCTCCTCGACGAGGCCTGACCGTCACGCCGGTCGCCGGTCGAGCGTGACATTCTGCCGCGCTCGGTCCCGCCTGCCCCGCCCACATCAGCCACAGCGCAGTCAGCCCCACCCGGCACCCATGTTGCTCGATGCGCGGCCATCGCATGTGGAATGACGTCTACTTCGGAAACTCCGTGAAACAGTGGGCGCTCGCGGGCGGCGCGATCCTCGTCACCGTCCTCGGCGCGCTCCTCGTCCTCGCGTGGGCCAAACACCAGAAGAAGAAGAAGGACCCGGAGGACTACCCGCTCCGCCGCCTCCCCGCGGAGATCCTCGAACGCAGCCGCTGGTATCTCCCGCTGGGCCTCTCGGCGCTCGTCGCGCCGCGGTTCCTCGAGCTGCACGATCGGATCGACCTCGTGTGCGTCGGCGTCGGCGTCGTCGCGATCGGGCTCCAGATCGGCATCTACCTCGCGCGCGCCGTCGACTACCTGATCGAACGCGAAGCGCACCAGCGCGCCGCGCAGGCCGAGGTCATGAGCTCGTTCGGCGTCCTCAAGTTCCTGGGCCACACGATCGTCTGGTCGATCGTGCTCGTCCTGGTGCTCGCCAACCTCGGCGTCGACGTGACCGGGCTCGTCGCGAGCCTCGGCGTCGGCGGCATCGCGGTCGCGCTCGCTGCGCAGAACGTGTTGTCCGATCTGTTCGCGTCGCTCTCGATCGTCCTCGACCGACCGTTCGAGGTCGGCGACTTCATCATCGTCGGCGACGAGCTCGGCAACGTGGAGCGCATCGGCCTCAAAACCACGCGCGTGCGCAGCCTCGGCGGCGAGCAGCTCGTCTTCAGCAACGCGGATCTCCTCGCGAGCCGAATTCGTAACTACAAGCGGATGCAGGAGCGGCGCATCGTCTTCAAGTTCGGCGTGGAGTACAGCACGCCGCCCGAAAAGCTCCGCGAGATCCCGGTCGTCGTGAAGCGCATCATCGACGAGCTCGAAGGCGTGCGCTTCGACCGCGCGCACTTCGCGGGCTTCGGTGACTCCTCCCTCGACTTCGAGGTCGTCTACTACGTCGAGTCCCCCGACTACACGACGTACATGGACCACCAGCAGAAGATGAACCTCGCGCTCGTCGAGGCGATCCAGAGCCTGGAGCTCGCGTTCGCGTTCCCGACGCGCACGCTGCACGTCGAGACGCTCCCGCGGATCTCGACTTCGAATGGGGTCGAGGCCCGTCCGTCCGATTCAGACGGTGCCCGTGCGGCGCCCTCCTGATCGTCAGGCGGCTAGCTTCGCCGCGATCTTCGCCGCGTGGTCCCCGAAGAAGCGCGCGCCGGCGAGTTCGTTCTCGCTCGGCTGTCGCGAACCGTCCCCGCCCGCGATCGTGCTCGGCCCGTAGGGGCTGCAACCGCTGATCGCGTCCAGGGTCATCTGCCCCTGGAACGAGTACGGGAGCCCGACGATCACGAGGCCCAGGTGCAGGAGCACCGTGTGCGTGGTGAGGATCGTCGACTCCTGTCCGCCGTGTTGCGTCGCGGTGGACGTGAACGCGCCGCCGACCTTGCCGACCAGCGCGCCGCTCTGCCACAGCGCTCCGGTCTGATCGAGGAAGCTCTTCATCTGACTCGCCATGTTGCCGTAGCGCGTCGGCGTCCCCACGAGGATCGCGTCGTAGTCCGGGAGCTCGTCCACGGTGGCGACCTCGTAGGGTTGGTCGGTCATGAAGCCTCTCTCTTTGGCGACGTCGTCGGGCACGAGCTCTTCGACGCGCCGAATGGTCACGTCGGAGCCCGCGGACTTCGCCCCGTCCGCGACCGCGCGCGCGAGCTTCATCGTGTGTCCGTAGGTGGAGTAGTAGAGGACCAGTGTCTTGGGCATGTCGTCCGGAACAAACCGGCGCCCGCGCCTACTCCGGCGCGTCTGGACTCACGCGAACAGACCGTCGATGCGACACGGGTAGCCGTAGTCGAACGTCCCGCGCCCGCCCGGGTTGTCGGCGGGCGGGGCGCGCCCGGGGGCGCCCGGCGAGGGCGCCGTCCCCGGC
>JAUHYN010001232.1 GCA_030426505.1 bacterium
TTCCCGCTCGAGATGAAGGACCCGTGGGACTTCGAGGAGGTCTACGCGGCCCTGCACGACTTCGTGCGCCAGTACGCCTTCGCCCCCGACCACGAGCGCTACCTGGTCCACGTCACGACCGGCACGCACGTCGCGCAGATCTGTTGGTTCCTCCTCACGGAGTCCCACCACATCCCGGGCGAGCTGCTGCAGGCGTCGCCGCCGTCGCGGCGGAACAACAGCCCCGTCGGCGCGTACTCGACGATCGATCTCGACCTGTCGAAGTACGACCGCATCGCGCGCCGCTTCCGACACGAGCACGAGGAGGGCGTCTCGTTCCTCAAGTCCGGCATCGCGACGAAGAACCGGGCGTTCAACGCGCTGATCGAGCGCATCGAACGGGTCGCCCTCGCCTCCGCCGCGCCGATCCTGATCACCGGCCCGACCGGCGCCGGCAAGTCCCGCCTCGCGCGCCGCATCTACCAACTCGAGCGCGCGCGCGCGAAGGTCGACGGCGGCTACGTCGAAGTGAACTGCGCGACCCTCCGCGGCGACGCTGCGATGTCGGCGCTCTTCGGCCACCGCCGCGGCGCGTTCACCGGCGCGATCGAAGACCGCCCCGGCCTCCTCCTCTCGGCCGACTCCGGCGTGCTCTTCCTCGACGAGATCGGCGAGCTCGGCCCCGATGAACAGGCGATGCTCCTCCGCGCGCTCGAAGAGCGGCGCTTCCTCCCGGTCGGCGCGGACCAAGAGGTCTCGAGCGACTTCCGCCTCATCGCGGGCACCAACCGCGACCTGCACGCCGCCGTCGCGGCCGGGGCGTTCCGCGAGGACCTCCTCGCGCGCATCAACCTGTGGACCTTCGAGCTCCCGGGCCTCGCGGATCGCCGCGAGGACATCGAGCCGAACCTCGACTACGAGCTCGACCGCTTCGCCGACGACAACGGCCAGCACGTCACCTTCACGCGCGAGGCGCGCCGCCGCTTCCTCGCGTTCGCCGCCTCGGACCGCGCGTCGTGGCGCCGCAACTTCCGCGACCTCAACGCGGCCGTGACTCGCATGGCGACGCTCGCGCCCGGCGCGCGGATCGACAGCCGCACGGTGGACGAGGAGATCGCGCGCCTCGAGCGCGACTGGCGCACGACCGACGACGACGAAGCGCTCCCGATCGATCGACCGCTCGATCGCTTCGACCGCGTGCAGCTCGCGGAAGTCCTGAGGGTGTGCCGCGACTCGCCTTCACTATCGGCCGCGGGCCGGACGCTGTTCGCCGAGTCGCGCAAGGCGAAGAAGAACCCGAACGACGCGGACCGGCTGAAGAAGTACCTCGCCCGCTACGGCCTCGAATTCGACGCGCTCCCCGGCGCTCACGGATCCGAGAGGGCGCGGTAGAGCGCCCACGTCGTCGCCCCGACCCCGAGCGCCATCGCCCCGCCCGACGCCGCGAACAACGCGTTCGATCGCCGCGCGTAACCGGCGCGCTCGGCCTGCGGGACGATCAGCGCCGAGGTCCGCGCGTCGATCGCAAACGCGCCGAGGACACCGGTCGCGACCGCGGCGACGACGCCGGTGGAGATCAACACGACGTCGAGGGTGGTGTCGCGCTCGACTTCGACGACGCTACGGACCTCCGGGCGGCTCCGCGCCCCGAGCGCGAATCCGCGCGCGACGCTCGCGTCGAACGGCAGCTCGAACAAGTGCGTGAACGCGCGGTGCGCCTCGCCGCGTGAGGCCACGAGCGTCGCTGCCTCCGGACGGAGCGCAGTGAGGCGGATGGTGTCGGCGGTCCACGACTCGATCGTGTAGCGCTCCGATCCCCACTCGACCTCGTACCGGAGCGGGCGGCGCAGGCCGATGACGACCGGCTGCGACGACTTGTGGAAGTCGGCGTACGCGAGGCCGCGCTGGTCTCGAATGGACATGCGCCCCGACCGAGGGTGGTCGAACAGGAGCCGCGTCATCGCCGGCGTCAGGCTCGGCCCGAAGATCGCTCGAGCGTGGTCGCCCGGCGGGCCGCGCACGAAGACCTGGGGCCTAAAGCTCGGCGTCGGGATCGAAGCGTTCGCGACGGCGACGAAGGCCTCGAGTTCGTCGTAGCCGACGAGGCCGTCGCGATCGATGTCGGCCGCGCCGAGCAGCGCGGAGCGGATCTCGTGCGAGAAGATGCCGCCGGAGATGCGCGCCCACTCGTGCGTCTCCGCGTCGTTCGAGGTGGAGAGGACGAAGCCTACGCCGTCGATCGTCGGCGGGCCGCCGAACGACTGCGTCCTCGGTTCGCGCCGCCCGCCCGGACCGCGCCCCGCGACCATGAAGTACGACTTGCACGCGTCGATCACGAAGTGGACGTGGTCCGCGCGCGGCGCGTCCAAGACCTGCGCCATCAAATCCGGGCGCGTGAGGCGCCCGTCGGCCATCACGAGGTGACCGACCCCGTCCGTCTCGTCGCCGTGGCCCGCGTAGAAGATCGTCAGCTCGGTCGAATGACCCGCGCGGCGGTCTTCGTCGATGCTCTCGCGAATCCTCCGCATGACGTCGGCGAGCTGTCGCAGCGTCGGCGCGCGCGCGACCGGGACGAGCTCTTCGAAGAGCTCCTGGCTCTCGGCGTCGAAGCGCGTGAGGAGGAACGATCGGACCATCGCCGAGGACGCC
>JAUHYN010001233.1 GCA_030426505.1 bacterium
CGGGATGCGATCGACGCGGGCGCGGACGGCCTCGTCGCGGTCGGTGGCGGCTCGGTGATCGGCCTCGCCAAGGCGGTCGCGCTCGAGACCGGGTGGCCGATCCTCGCCGCGCCGACCACGTACGCGGGATCCGAGATGACCTCCATCTGGGGCGTCACGCGAGACGGGAAGAAGTCGACCGGCCGCGACGCGCGCGTCCGACCGAAGACCGTGGTCTACGACCCCGACCTCGTCGGGACGCTGCCGGCGAACCAGGCGGCGACCAGCGGCCTCAACGCGCTCGCGCACGCGGTCGAAGCGCTCTACGCGTCGCGCGTGGATCCGATGACGGTCGCGCTCGCCGAGGAGAGCGTTCGCGCGATCGTCACGAGCCTCGAAGACGTGGTGCGCGACGGCGGAGACGATGCGCGGCGGGGCCTCCTGTACGGAGCGTGGCTCGCCGGCTTCTGCCTCGACCGCGCGACGATGGGCGTTCACCACAAGCTCTGCCACGTCCTCGGCGGCACCTTCGGCCTGCCCCACGCCGAAGTGCATTCCGTCGTCCTCCCGCACGCCGTCGCCTTCAATCAGGACTCGGCGCCGGGTGCGATGCAGCGCCTGTCTCGCGCGATGGGATCCGAGGAGCCCGCGCGTGCGCTCTTCGATCTCGCGCGGCGCGTCGGTGCGCCGCTGTCCCTCGCTCGAATCGGGCTCTCCGCGAGCGACCTCGACCGCGCCGCGACCCTCGCGACCGAGCGCGCGTACCCGAACCCTCGGCCCGTAGAGCGCGGAGCGATCCTCGCGCTGCTCGAACGCGCGATGACGGAAGCAGGGCCGGGGAGGATCGCGTGAAGCCGCGGCGCAAGATCGTCGATACGGTGGACGAGGCGCTCGCCGATCTCTCGGACGGCGCGTCGGTCTTCGTCGGGGGCTTCGGGCTCTGCGGCAACGCGGAGGCGCTGATCGACGGCGTCGTCCGACGCGGAGTCCGCGACCTCACGCTGATCAGCAACAACGCCGGCAACCTCGGCAAGGGGCTCAACCGGTGGCTCGAGGTCGGGATCGTGCGTCGCTTCGTGGGTTCTTACATCGGCTCGAACGCGGCGCTCCACGAAGCAATGGCCGCGGGGCGGCTGGAGGTCGAGATCGTCCCGCAGGGGACGCTCGTCGAACGCATCCGAGCCGCGGGCGCGGGCATTGGCGCGTTCTACACGCCGACGGGCGTGGGCACCGTGGTCCAGGAGGGCAAGGAGGTCCGTGAGATCGCGGGGCGCCCGCACCTCCTCGAGCACGCGCTCTCGGCCGACTTCGCGCTGATTCGCGCGCGGGTCGCCGATCCGTTCGGCAACGTCCGCTTCTGGAGGACGGCGCGAAACTTCTCGCCCGCGATGGCGACCGCCGCGACGCACACGATCGTGGAGTGCGATTCACTCGTCGAGCTCGGTGCGATCGATCCCGACGACGTCCACCTGCCGGGGCTCTTCGTGGATCGGATCGTCGAGGTGCGCGAGCACGAGGATCCCATCGAACACCGCACGGTGCGGAAGCGAGTCGGCGCGTGAGCTGGAGCGTCGAACAGATGGCGGCGCGCGCGGCGCTCGAGATCGAGCCCGGGAGCGTGGTCAACCTCGGGATCGGGTTGCCGACCCTCGTCCCGGATCACCTCCCGTCCGACGCCGATGTGTGGTTTCACAGCGAGAACGGGCTCCTCGGCATGGGCCCCTTCCCGTGGGACGGCGACGAGGATCCCCAGCTCATCAACGCGGGCAAACAGACCGTCACCGTGGTCCCCGGCGGATCCACGTTCGACTCCGCCGCGAGCTTCGGCATGATCCGCGGCGGCCACGTCGACCTCGCGATCCTCGGCGCGATGCAGGTCGGCGCGAACGGTGACCTCGCGAACTGGGCCATTCCCGGCGGGCGCGTGATGGGGATCGGCGGCGCGATGGATCTCGCCAACGGCGCACGTCGCGTCGTCGTGGTGACTCGCCATGTCACGAAGGATGGCGAACCGAAGCTCGTCGCGGCCTGCACCTACCCGCTGACGGCGCCGCGCTGCGTCGCACGCGTGATCACCGACCTCGCCGTCCTGGATGTCACGTCACGCGGGTTCGCGGTCGCCGAGCTGGCGCCCGGCGTCGCGCTCGAAGAGGTGCGCGAGCAAACGGGAGCGACCCTCGTCTGACGCACGCCCGCGCTACGGCGCGAAGGTCTGATTCACGTTCACCGCACCGTACGTGCTCGCGGCGGCCGGCGCCCACGTGAAGTCCGCCGCCGTGTCGCCCACGCCCGCGCGCTGGAGTGACCAGCCCACCGGCGTCGAGCCGTCTTCCGCGACGCCGAGGTTCGTCGACGGGACACCTGCGGCGGGGCCGTCGACCGGCGTCATCGTGCCCTCCCAACTCCACAGCTCGATCACGGCGCCGGAGTCGTCGACGAGCGCGATGGCGTCGGGCGCGCCGTTCTGGAGGCCGGGCATCGCGAAGAAGGTCGCGCCGAGGCCCTGCTGCTGCGACGGGATCGTCCCGTTCAGCGTGACGGTGTCGTAGGCTGCGCCGCCGTTGCCGTTGTACGCGACGAGCTGCCAGCCACTGAGATCGATCCCGGCCGTGCCCGCGATCTCGACGCCCTCGTCCACGTCGCCACCTG
>JAUHYN010001234.1 GCA_030426505.1 bacterium
GCACAGGTCATCCGGGCGGTTCGTTGGGACATTCCGGCGTTGGTGTTGATCCGAGAGCCGCTGCCCGCGGCCGCCTCATTCGTGATCCGGCACCCGCACTTTTCCACACGCTCCGCACTTCGCTCCCGCTGGTGAGGAAACACGACTGCGTCCACGACCGCCTGACGATCTTCCGCACCGAGAAGGCCCTGGCGATCGCGCACCACGCCTACTGGCGCGCGCTGGAGCGCATCGCGTTCGCGCACCTGCTCGTGTTCGAGCGCGACACCGACCTCGACCGTGAGCAGCTCTTCATCGGGCCGCTCGACCGCGAAGTGGGGCTGCCGTCATGACGACCTACCGCGTCGCCGTCTACCAGACGAAGAGCTCCGGCTCGATCTCCTGGTCCACGCTCGGGCTGGGCCCTCTCAACCAGACGCACGTCGGCCGCACCCAGCTGAAGATCCAGCGCGAGCTCACCGACACCTTGCGCCGCTCGATCGCGAAGTGTTCGGCGGAGGAGGCCTCGCGTGTCGTCGCGCCGCGCGGGATCAAACTCATGCGCACGCGCCTGGCGCTCACGCTGAAGGACGCCGAGCGGCGGAAGATCTCCGGTTTGTTCCCGATCATCCTCGAGCCGCGCTGGGTCACGCGCGACAAGCGCGTCCGCCTCGCTTACCACCCATTCCACCAGGGCCTGTGGTTCGTGGTCCGGGAAGACCGCCCGCTCGACGAGCAGGCTTCGCTCTACTTCGCGAGCGCGTTCAAAGAGCTCACCGACTACCAACTCGAGGCGCTCACCACCGCGAAGAAGGATCTCGTCACGAGCTTCGCGTTCGAGGCGAACCACAAGAACATCATCGACACCCTCCCCGACTCGGAGGGCGGCATCTGGGACGACCTCGTCATCAAGAAGGGCCCGAAGCAGGAGAAGCCGACCAAGAAGCGCGGCCTCACCGTCATTCCTTCGCTCGGCGTCAACCAGACCACGCGCGCGATCGAGGGCTCGCTCCCCGTCGGCATGCCGCGCCCGCGCTTCCGCGACCCGATGCTACTGCACCTCGCGGGCGACAAACGCAGCCCGGTGATGCTGGTCGGCGCGCCCGGCTGCGGCAAGACGACGATCTTCAATCACTTCGTGAAGGACCTCGTCGAGGCCGACGACTTCCCCACGCACCGCAACCTCGACCGCATCCACGAGGTCTGGTCGACCAGCGGCAAGCGCATCATCGCCGGCATGTCCTATCTCGGGCAGTGGGAGGAGCGCGTCAGCGCGATTGTCTCCGAGCTGCGCGGCCAGCGCGTCCTCCTGTACCTCGAGGACCTCGCCGCGTTCGGGCGCATCGGCCGCACGCGCGACAGCGACCGCAGCCTCGCCGACGCCTTCCGCGGCCCGCTCGAGCGGCAGGAGATCCTGCTGATCGGTGAAGCGACCCCCGAACAGCTCGCGCAGCTCGAGGACGACGCGCCGAGCTTCGCCGCGCTCTTCACGCGGCTGTTCGTATCGCCGACGTCGGCGGATCTCACGTATCAGATCATGTTCCACGAGGCGCGTCGCCTCGAGATCGACAACGCCGTCGCGTTCCACCCCGGCGCCTACCGCACCGTCTACGAGCTGACGGATTCGCTGTTCTCGCAGATCGCGTTCCCCGGGAAGGCGGTCGACCTCCTCCACGAACTCGCCAAACCCGACGCGACCAAGAAGGACGGCGGTGAGAAGACGATCGGGCCCGAGCAGGTCCTCGAAGCGCTCTCCGCGCGCACCGGTCTGCCGCGCTTGCTCCTTCAGCCGGAGGACAAGCTCGATCCCACGCGCCTCGGCGCACAGCTCGAGCGCTACGTGATGGGGCAGCCGCACGCGGTGGAGGCCGCGGTGGACGTCGTGCTCCGCATCCGCGCCGGCCTCACGGATCCGGACCGCCCCTACGCCGTCTACCTGTTCACCGGCCCGACCGGCACCGGCAAGACCGAGCTCGCGAAGTGCATCGCGGAGTACCTGTTCGGCGACAAACGCCGCCTCCTCCGCCTCGACATGAGCGAGCTGAGCGGCCCCGACGCCGCCGCGCGCCTCGTCGGCGATCGCTTCCAACCCGAGGGGATGCTCACGCAGCCCGTGCTCGACCAACCATTCTGCGCGGTGCTGCTCGACGAGATCGAGAAGGCGCACCCGTCGGTGCTCAACCTCCTCCTCCAACTATTCGACGAGGGCCGCCTCACCGACGCGCGCGGCTACACCGCGGACTTCACGCACACGGTCGTGATCATGACGTCGAACCTCGGCGCGCGCGCGCGGCCCGCGGTCGGCTTCTCGCGCGACGAACGCGCGGACGCGCACCAGGTCGACGAGGCCGTCCGGGCGTTCTTCCCACCCGAGCTCTTCAACCGCATCGACCGCATCGTCCCGTTCCTCCCGCTCGAAGCGACGACCGCGATGCAGATCGCGGAGAAGGAGCTGTCGCGGCTCTCCACCCGCCGCGGCCTCACGGAGCGGAGCATCTTCGTCTTCGCGGGCGAGCCGGTGCTGCGGCAGGTGGTGCGCGAGGGCTTCGACGCCGAGCGCGGCGCGCGTCCACTGCAGCGCTACCTCGATCAGCACATCGGCTCGATGCTCACCGACCACATCACGCGGAGTGAGCCCGCGTCGATGCA
>JAUHYN010001235.1 GCA_030426505.1 bacterium
GTGGTTACGGACATGCAGATGCCCGGCATGAACGGCACGGCCCTCCTCGAGGAGATTCAGGCGCAGCACCCCGAGACCGTCCGCATCGTCCTCTCCGGCCACGCGCAGGACGAGGAGACCATCCGCGTCCTCCCGTTCGCGCACCGCTACCTCTCCAAGCCTTGTTCGGTCGACGACCTGGTGCGTGTCATCGGCGACACCGACGGCCTGCGCAGACTCCTTCGGCACAAAGGACTCATGCGGTTCGTGGGGAGCCTGCGGACGTTCCCGAGCGCACCGCGTGTGTATCGCGAACTCTGCGACGTGCTCGAACGGCCGGGCGTTTCCTCGGCGGCGGTCGTGAAGGTGGTCCGACAGGACCCCGCGCTCGCGGCTCGCATCCTCCACATCGCGCGTTCGACGTTCTTCCGCCGCGGCGTCCCGCCCCGCAACCTCGAGCAGGCCGTCGTCCGCCTCGGCACCGACATGTTGCGGGTCCTCGCCGTCGCGGCGGGGGTCTTCGAGACCGCTCCGACCGCCGAGATCCCGGGTCTGACCTCCGAGTCCCTCCGCCGCGACGCGCTGCGCACCGCGGACGTCGCGCGCGCGATGGCCACGGACACGCGCGAGGCCGAGGCGGCGTTCATCGCGGGGCTCCTCCACGACGTCGGTCTCCTCATCCTCCTCGCCTACGCGCCCGAGCGCCTCTGCGAACTCCCGGACGGAGGGCCCGGAGACATCGACGTCGAGCGTACGGTGTGGGCCGCGACGCACGCCGAGATCGGCGCCTACCTGCTCGGTCTCTGGGGCCTCCCGACCGAGATCGTCGCCGCCGTCACGTTCCACCACGAACCGACGCGCGCACCGGAGCGACACCGCGCGCTCGCCGAGCTCGTCCACGTTGCCGACAGCGCGACGCGCGGTGAACTGCCGGACCCCACGCAGGTCGATCGCGCGCGCATCGACACTCTCATGACGCGCGCGCAGGAGATGCTATGAGCACCACGGCCGATCTCCCTCGGCTGCTCTGCGTCGACGACGAACCCAACGTCCTCGACGCGCTCCAGCGCACGCTGATGGACGACTACGACGTGACGACCGCCGCGTCTGGCGCGGCGGGCCTCGAGTGTGTCCAGCGCCGGGGGCCTTTCGCGGTCGTCGTCTCGGACATGCGAATGCCGAACATGGACGGCGCCGAGTTTCTCGCGAAGGTTCGCGCTGCGGCCCCCGACACCGTCCGCGTCCTGCTCACGGGCCAGGCCTCGGTCGCGGCCGCGGTCCAGGCGGTGAACGGCGGGGGCATCTTCAGGTTCCTCCTCAAGCCGGCGTCGGAGGAGGCTCTGCAAGGCGCCTTGCGCGACGCCGTCCAGCAATACCGCCTCGTCACCGCCGAACGCGACCTCCTCGAGAACACACTCAAGCAGACCGTCGAGGTGCTCACGGAAGTGCTCTCGATGGCGTCGCCCCTCGCGTTCGACCACGCTCGGCGCCTGAACACCTACGCGCAGTACGCGCTCCGACGTCTCGCGTGGGCCGCCCACTGGGAGTACGAAGTCGCGATCCTCCTCTCGCAGATCGGCTACATCACCGCGCCGGTAGAGACGCTCGAACGCAGCTTCTCCGGGCAGGCCCTCACCGCCGACGAGCGTCAGATGATGCGCAGGCTACCGGGGGTCGCCAGTGAGTTGGTGGCGCGGATCCCGCGCCTCGATCGGGTCGCCGCGATCATCTCCGGCGCGCAGGGCGCGAGGACCTCCCACGATCCGATCGTGGTCCGCGGCGTGAAGTTGCTCGCGATCGTAAGCGAGTTCGATCGCCTCCTCCACCTCGGCCGGACGCCCGCCCAGGCCATCGAGTCCCTCCGCGCGCGGTCGCACGAAGACCGCCTCGTGGACGCGCTCGTGGGTTTCGGCGATAGGACCGACGGACAGGAGGTCGTGGTCGTCCGGCGGACCGAACTGGATACGACGATGGCGTTCGTCGGGGACGTCGTCGCCAACAACGGCATCACGATCGTCCGCGCCGGTTCGAGCGTGACGCCTTTGATGCTGCGCCGCCTCGAGAACTTCGCCGAAGGCGTCGGGCTCCCGGAGACCTTCGAGGTCTTCCGGCGATCGTGAGTCGAGTGCGCCGCCCTCAGTCGTCGTCGGGTTCGTCGAGGCTGATGGGCACCAAGTTGCAGCCGTCCGGCGTGAGCGTGAAGCCCTCGTCGTCGAACGCCACCACCTCGGAGCGCGGGTCCGGCGCGACGCGCCCCCGCACCTCGACGTAGCCGCGGATCGACTCGACCGGCGGCGGGTCGAGGTCCACGCCGATCGAGGTCATCCCGTCGTCGAGCGCGCCGGCGACCTCGAAGTCCCGGATGAATCGCTGGCCGGCGTACTCCAGCCGCACCTCGAGGTTGGAGACGGTCACGCCGAGGTCTTCGTTCAGCGTGATCTCGAGCTCGAGCGCCGGCGGGTGTTCGCGACACACGTCCAGGCTGCAGCCCCCGCATGTGAGCGCGGCGATCAGCGTCAACGCGGCGCGCACGTCAGAACCGCCGCCAGTCGCGCGTGGACGAGTTGCCGAGCTCGCCCTCGGGGACGAAGTCGCCCCCGCTCGACAGGACGAGCCCCACCGCGACCACCGACGCGGCGACCACCCC
>JAUHYN010001236.1 GCA_030426505.1 bacterium
ACAGCATCACCGCCGAAGGGACCATCTCCTGCACGATGAAGTGCGAAGGGTTCGCGCGGACCTCCTCGACGACCTCGCGGCGCTTCTCGTCCGTGAGGTTACACATCAACATCACGCCGTCGCCGCCGGAGCGGTCGGGCGCCTTCACGACGAAGCGCGTGAGGTCTTCGCTCGAATAGAATTGGTCGTACTCGGAGACGTCGAGCGTGCGCGGTGGGCGCGCGATGGGCTCGTCGTCGCGGCGCGTATACTGCGGCGCGAGGTAGCGCGAGATGACTTGGAAGACGCGCTTGTCGTCGACCACGCGACCGCCGAGGCCGCTGTAGTACAGGTTCCGGCCCTTGATCGCGCGCGCGAAGCTCCCGGGCTCGGCGTCGGGGCGCGCCGGGTCGCGGCCAATCGACTCGAACACCTCGAGGAGCTTCGGGCTACCGTCTTCGTTCTTCTCGATGCCGACGATCTTCTCCGGGTCGTCCTCGTCGTAGACGAAGTCGTACTGGATGCCGGGCTCGAGCTTCACGCCGAACTGCTTCGACAGCGCGGCGTGGTCGACGAGGTGCGGGTCGCGGATCGGGAGGCCGGCGGCGCTGTCCTGCAGGAAGTACGACTCCTCCATGCGCCCGTAGATGCCGGTGACGTACGGGTGCGGCTCCTGGTTCGGCGTGTTGAGCCGAATCGCGCCGTCGACGTCTTCGTACAGGTCGCTCGGGTTCACGAGCGGCATCCCGGAGTAGTGCGCGATCGACGCGACGTCCGGGTGCGCGCCGTTCGCGACGCCCGGGCCGATGACGACGGAGATGCCGTCCTCGCGACCGGTCCACGCTTCGGCGTTCGAGCGCACGGCGTCCGCGAGGATCGTGAAGGTCTCGTCCTTCGGGAGGCGCGCGCGGAGCGCTTCGTACATCTCGGGGTCCTGTTCGCGGAGGACCTCGAGGAGCTGGATGTTGTTCGACAGCCCGCTCGGCGTGCCGAGGTTGAACTCGAAGAAGATCGGATCCGGATCTTCGAGATCGCCAACCGCCGCGTCGAACCCGCCGACGGTGAGGAACGGGTAGTCGGCCATGTTCGCGTCGACGAGCTTGGGCTCGAAGTACACCGACCCGCGGATCGTCTCGAGGATGCGCGCGCGCTCCTCCTCCGGGACGTCGCCGAGGCCGAGCTCTTCCGCCGTCGCGTTCGGCTTCGAGTAGACGACCTTCAACACGTCGCGCAGCGCGCGCATCACGGAGCCGGTCGACTCGACGAGGAGGTCGTAGTGATCCTGCTCGAGCGGGACCGGGTTCGGGTGACACGGGACCTCGAACACCTTGTCGTAATCGCCGGTCACCGGGTCCTTCACCCGGAACGACATCTCGGCGTCGGCGTGCGCGCGCGTGATGCGATCGGAGAGCGCGCGTTGCGCGCCGGCGGGGCGGCCGAGGACCAGCTTCGAGATGGCGTCGACGACCGACCGCCGGGCCCCGCCCTCCTCGACGTAGTAGTTGGTCGCGGGGCGCGTGACGATCTCGCCGTCGTCGTTGGTGAGGCGGAGCCGGTGCGGGCTGATGAGCGCCGGGGCCTTTTCGGGGGCGGCGATCGAGGCGATCGGCGCGAGGGACGGCGTCGGCGACTTCGCCTTCGGCGGGGCTTCGGCTGGCGAGGTGGGCGTCGTCGGACGAACCCCCATCCACCCCGCGATTCGATTCGAAAATCCCATCGTGCCGCTCGGGATCCCGTCGAAACCGGTGCGCTTCCTGCGCACCTTGTCAGACTATGTAGGATATCGGCATCGGGGCTCAGAAGTTGTCCGGATCGGGGGCCGCCCGCGGGGGGCTGGGCTGGGACGCGTGGCCCATTTGGCGGGCCTCTGGTCGGGATCCGGGGCGACCGTTCGCGCCGTGACTCGGTGCGTTATAACCCAGGGAAGTCCGGACGGATCTCCACGGGGGTCACGTAATAGGTCCCCAGGGCCCGCCCCGAGCGCGCCTGCTCCACCGGGCGCGCGGGGCCGAGCGGCTGCACCCCCGGCGGGAGCCGGGGCGCGGGCCAGACCAGCACCGCCCGGTCCCCCGCCGCGAGCGGGGGCCGGGGCCAGCGGTCGTACTGGCTCTTGCGGGAAGTCCCCAACTCGTAGACGGGCCGGCGGTCGGCGGTGTGGAACCGCATCATGCTCGCGATCTGGTAGCGCCGGGCGACGATCGTCGGCGCGTCGAAGGCCTCGGCGACGGCCTCCGCCTCCGCGGCGATCCGCGCGAACCCCGCCGAGCGGAGCGTTCGGTCCTTCGCGGGCGGCAACGGGAGGAACGGCTCGATCACGTGGACCAACCCCACGAGCCAGACCGTGGCGGTCACCGCGGTGACGATCGCGTACGGCCGCTGCCACCGCGACCCCGCGACGCGCGCGACGACCACCGGCGCGGCGAACACCAACGCCGGCATCACCCAGTTCAACTCGCCGGTGCCCATCGCGGCCGCGACCACGCAGCCGAGCACCAACGCCCACGCCCCACCGAGCAGCGACGCCTCGACCGGCGACACCGCGCGCCGCGTCGCCGCGATCAGGCCGACCGTGAAGGGCGCGCCGAGCGTCAGCAGCATCGCGCCGAGCGTGAGCGGGAGCGCGAGGAGGACGCGTGACGCCGAGC
>JAUHYN010001237.1 GCA_030426505.1 bacterium
CGAGGCCACGACGTTCACGCACAGCGATCTCCCCGGCCGCTCGCGCGTACGCATGTTCGACAGCCGCACCGGCGCGCGCCCGATGACCAAGGAGGACATCTTCCACGTCGTCGCGGAAGCGGAGTTCCTGCGGCGCACGTTCGAGCGCATCGACGAGCCGGGGCAGCACACGATCTTCGTCGAGCTGTTGCGCGTCGGACACGCGCGTCACCGCGGGCGCTTCGGTGGGCACCGCACCGGTTTGCTCGAGTCGCTCGCGGCGGCGTACCTCGAAGGACCCGGCGAGCTCGCCGCGTTCGCCGGGCGCCTCACGGACGGGCGCCTCGTCTCGCGCGTCACCGACGCGCCGAAGGACGTCCCGCTGCACCGCGGCCCGGCGCACCTCGTCCTCGAGTTCAACGGGCTCGGGATCCTGGATCGCTTCGAGCCGGAGATCGGCAGTCACGTGTGGCAATCGCTCGCGTCCGGGACGGAGCTGGTGCGCGTCAACGCGTGGCCGGCGCGGTTGGGTGAGACGGCGGAAGACGTCGTCGCGCGCTTCCTCGCGGAGGAGGACGCCTTCGAGAGCGCCGTCGTCCGCGGCGACGACCCGCTCCCGCCGAGCCCGTACCGCTTGTTCCCCGCGGTGCGGAAGCTCCGCTACGAGCTGTCGGACGACGACACGCGCCCGACGCGCTTCGAGATCGAGCACTACGTCCGCGCGGAGGTCACGGTCCACCACGCGAAGACGCTGGGCGACGCGTTGCGCCCCGCGTGGCTCCTCGAGAAGAGCCGGAGGCGTCGATGAGCAAGCCGACCTTCCGCGTCTACTTCGTCACGCACGACGACGGCCACAAGACCGGCATCCTCGTGCGCGCGTGGTCGTACCTCTTCGACGAGCCCCCGCCCACGGCGTACGGCGAGGACGAAGAGGACGTCTTCCGCCAGCTCGAAGTGATCGTCCGCTCGCGCGACGCCGCGGACCGCGACACCGTGAAGCGTTACCTGTGGGACGAGCGCTTCGAGGTCCGCACCGCGCGCGTCGACGTCCACCCGTTGTCGGTGATCGAGAAGCGCGCGGTGATCGGGAAGCGCAACATCCCGCTGCGGCTCACGTACGCGTGGTGTCGTCAGGACAACGGCTCCTACCGCGTGATGCTCCCGCGCTTCGACTGGTGGTTCGTGGTCGAGGAGCTCGACATCGCGCCCAAGGTGCTCGAGCACGCCGTGAGCACCGCGCTCACCGGCGAGGAGCCGCGTTGGATCTACGACTTCCGTCGCGAGGGCGAGGAGTACGTGCGCGACTGGTCGCCGGACTTCCTCCTCACGAAGCTCGCGACCCCGAGCCACGAACAGGGCCCGTACTACGGCGACGCCGTCGGGACGGTCGCGGACGAGTGGGTGGAGCGCGCGAAGCGCAAGAAGCTCCCGGTCGTCGTCGGCGGGTACGAGGACCTGATGGTCCACCGGCCGCTGTTCGAGCGCGAGACGCCGGCATCGCTGTTGCTCGTCGGCGGTCCGGGCGTGGGCAAGACGACGTTCGTGCGCAAGCTCGCGCACCTGTTCGCCTACTACGATCGCGAGAAGTCGTTCGCGCCGGTGCCGCGGATCTTCGCGACGTCGCGCGACAGGATCATCGCAGGGATGGTCTATCTCGGCATGTGGCAAGAGCGCGTGCTGCAGCTCGTGGAGGACCTCGAGTACGAGGGCCACTACCTGTACGTGGATCGGCTCACCGCGATCCTCGAGCCGCAGCCCGACGGCACGTCGATCGCGGAGCTGTTGATGCCGGCCGTGACGTCGGAGGAGATCAGCCTCATCGCGGAGTGTACGGAGACGGAGCTCGAGCGGTGCCGGCGCAAGATGCCCACGCTGGTGAGCGCGTTCCAGATCGTGCGCGTGGACGAGATCGAGTCGGCCGCGATGCCGGAGCTCCTCCTCGACTACCAGGCGAAGAAGAAGACGAACGCGACGATTCACCCGCAGGGGATGAAGCGCCTCGTCCGCCACCTCGACGCCTTCGAGCGCAGCACCTGTTTCCCGGGCAAGGGCTACAAGTTCGTCGACTGGCTCGCGAACGAGGGGAGCCCGGAGCGCGCGCGCGTGCTCCACCCGGCCGACGTCTCGGACGCGTTCTCGCGCTACTCCGGTCTCCCGGTCGAGCTGATCAGCGACGAGCGCCCGGTGCGCGGCCGACAGATCGCCGACTCGCTCCGTGAGCGCGTCATCGGACAGGACGAGGCCTGCGACGTCGCGGGCGCCGTGCTCGCGCGCTTCAAGGCGGGGCTCAACGATCCGGACAAGCCGACGGGCAGCCTGTTCTTCGTCGGCCCCACCGGCGTGGGGAAGACGGAGCTCGCCAAGCAACTCGCGCGCTACATGTTCGGGAGTGAGGAGCGGCTCGTGCGCTTCGACATGAGCGAGTACATGATGCCCGGCTCGGCGGAGCGGCTGCTCGAGGCCGGCCAAGGGCGCCACTCGCTCGCGGAGCAGCTGCGGCAGCGCCCGCTGTCACTCGTGCTGCTCGACGAGATCGAGAAGGCCCACCCCGAGGTGTTCGATCTGCTGCTCGGCATCCTCGGTGAAGGTCGCCTCACGGACGCGCTCGGTCGCCACGTGGATCTCAGGATGGCGCTGATCGTGT
>JAUHYN010001238.1 GCA_030426505.1 bacterium
GGTGGCGTCGACGCCGCTAGGTCGGAGGGGGATCTTCTGGGAGATGGCGTCCCGCGACCGCGGGCGCTTCGGCCACTTCACGCGCCAGTTCATCCCGTGGTGGGCGTGCGGGTTCTTCTGCCGAGAAACCCGCCGTGCGGGCAAGGAGGCCGCGACTCTGGGCACGTCGACGCGCGTCGAGCGCTTCGCGACCGAGCCGCTGCGCGCGCAGCTCCTCTCGCTCGAGCTCTTGCACTTCCAGCAGGAGCTCGAGTGCTCCTTCATCTCCGACCGAGGCTCGTTCTTTCCCTACGCCCTCGTCCTCGGCTGCATGAGCGACGACGTTCTGCTCGCCGAGGACTGGGGCGAGGTCCCCCGGGCGACCGGCCGCCTGGTCGCCGGATACGACGTCGGGCGCCGTCGCGACCTCAGCGAGCTCGCGCTCTTCGAGGAGATGGGAGAGCGGCTCGTGTGTCGGGCGCTCCGCCGCTTCGAGAAGGTCCCCTTCGCCGAGCAGGAGGCCGAGCTCCGCGCGATGCTCCACGTGCTCCCGATCGCGCGGCTCTCCATCGACTCCGGCGGGATCGGGATGAACCTCGCCGAGAACCTCGAGCGCGACTTCCCTGACGTCGTCGTGCCCGAGACGTTCAGCCCCACCTCGAAGGAGCGATGGGCGACCGACCTGAAGATCCGCATGCAGCGTCGGGACGTCGACCTCCCGCTCGATCGCGACCTCCTGGCCGAGATCCACTCCGTGCAGAGGAACGTGACCGAGGCGGGGAGGATCACGTTCGGGGTGAGCTCCAGCGCGGATGGCCACGCCGACCGGTTCTGGGCGATCGCGATGGCGTGCCAGAAGGAGCGCCAGGACGAGGGCGGGGAGCTGCCGACCGTGGTCGCCCGCGTCATCGGCGGGAACCGCCCGAGCCTCGAGCACCGCCTCGACAAGCTGATCGAGTGGTCGAGGGGCGGCGCGGGCGAGACCGCGGCGGAGCCCGTGGAGGGGCCGCTCGCGCCGCCCGCGGCGGTGAAGCGATCGGCCCAGCGCCTCCCGCCCGCGGGCGCGGTGCGGCGAGGTCGACCGACGGACGGGCGCGAGAGGAGGACGCGATGAAGCGACGAGTACAGGTCTTCGTGATCAAGGCGGCGGACGGACCGAACGGGGTGCCGCACCCGGCCGACGATCGCGAGGTGGAGGCGGCCACCACCGACGGTGTCCGGGAGGCCGCCCGCGCCGAGCTCGAGGCCGATGGGTACCGCGTCCGCGCCCTGTCGTTCACCGCGGAGGGCCTCGTCGCGTACATCGAGGAGTGCGGATGATCGACCCGAGGCAGGCGACTCGGGATCGGAGCGAGGCGACCGGTGAAGTCCTCAAGGGGATGGGCAGCGCCCTCGGCATCGACTCGAGGGGCTTCGCGTTCAGCGAGGCCGTCGTCGATCCTCCGTACGACCTCGAGACCCTGTGTCTGCTCCTCGAGCACAGCAACGCGCTTCGCCCGAACGTCGACGCCTACGCCACGAACATCGACGGCTTCGGGCACAAGCTCCAGGCCGCGATCGACTTCGACGCCGAGGACGCCGACGAGCGCGTCGCCGAGTGCATCTTCCTCGAGCGCGTGGCCGCGCGGGAGCGGGGAGAGCTCGACGAGGACGCCGCGCTCGAGCCCACCGAGGACGAGGTCCGGGTACGCCGCGACGAGCTGAGGCTCCTCGCCCGCGTCGAGCGCGCGCGGCTGCGGTCGTTCTTCGAGTCGTGCACGTTCGACCACAGCTTCGTCGATCTCCGGCGCATGACCCGCCAGGATCTCGAGGTCACCGGGAACGCGACGTGGGAGTGCCTCCGTGATGCGCGCGGCCGGCTCGCCCGGTTCGTCTACGTCCCGTCGTTCACCGTCCGCCTCCTCGCGCTCGACAAGGATCCGGTCGAGGTCGACGACCGCGTGCGCGTCTCGCCGGTCTCGCTCCACAGCGTCCGGTGCCAGCGCCGGCTCCGCCGCTACGTCCAGGTCGACGGCGAGAGCCGCATCTACTTCAAGAGCCTCGGCGACCCGCGCGTCATCTCGCGCAAGACGGGTCGCGTGTTCGAGAGCGTCGAGGCGTTGAAGCGCGAGGACCTCACCGACGGCCCCGCGACCGAGCTGCTCCACTTCGCGATCCACAGCTCGCGCTCGCCCTACGGCGTGCCGCGGTGGATCGGCACGCTCCTGTCGGTTCTCGGCTCGCGCGCGATGGAGGAGGTGAACCACTCCTACTTCGACAACAAGAGCGTGCCGCCGCTGGCCCTGCTCGTCTCCGGCGGGAAGATCGCGCCCACGTCGGCGCCGCGGATCGAACGCTTCGTCGACGAGGAGCTCAAGGGCCGCGACAACTACCACAAGCTCCTGATCATCGAGGCCGAGCCGTTCGGCAAGGGCGACGGCGCGCGCACCCGTGTGGACATCAAGCCGCTGACCGGGGCGCAACAGCAGGACGCGCTCTTCCAGGGGTACGACTCGAGGAACATCGACAAGGTCGGCTCGAGCTTCCGCGTGCCCGCGCTCCTGCGCGGAGACAGCAAGGACTTCAACCGGTCCGTCGCCGACGCCCAGCTCATCTTCGCCGAGGACCAGGTGTTCGCGCCCGAGCGCGACAGCTTCGACCACGT
>JAUHYN010001239.1 GCA_030426505.1 bacterium
AGCGTCGCGGGCGGAGATCGCTCACCGCCGACGACCTCGACCTCGTGCGTGAGCGCCCACGCGGAGCAGTCCGGCGTCGTCGGCCACGCGTCGGTCGCGCCGTCGTCGACGAGGTTGCCGCCGGCGGAGCGCGGTGACGCGACGCGGCAGTCTCCGCCGCCGATCTTCTCGCCCGACCACGCGTAGCGGAGGCGGAAGGCGTCCGCCGCAACGGGGACGTCGGTCGTGATCTCGACGGTGTCGGGCCGCGCGATGCGCACGTCCCGGATGGCGACGCGCTGTACCGTGTCCGAGTGGAGCTCGAAGCCCATCGCGTCGAACGCCGGACAGCGCGCGGTGTCGAAGGAGAGCGGCGGGTCCGCGACGTGGAGGAGCGCGGTGATCGTCGTGCCCGAGGCCTCGGCGCCGATCGTGTACGGCGCGGTCGCGTCCTCGCAGTGTTCGAGGGTGCGCCACATCGCGGCGCCGAAGCGCTCGCCGTTCTCGCGGTAGCCGGTGTTCACGAAGTGAACGCGGTCCTCGGCGTAGTCGAGATAGAACTGCGGGCCCACGCAGTGAATCCGCGGATCCGATCGGCACGCCGCGAGCTGCGCGACGGCGACGTTGGGCTCCGCAGAAGTGCGCGACCACGAGCTCGTCTGATCGATGAAGAAGTGGACCGGGTCGACCTGGCCGGTGATCGCGCGGGCGTCGGCGTTCACGTCGTCGACCAGCCCCTTCAGCTTCGCTTCGTAGCCCGCGTACGGCTCGTCCGACGGGCCATGCACGAAGGCGATCGCGCGAACGACCGCGGCCGGTTGCCCGGGCAGCTCCGCGGCGCGCTCGACCGACGCCGCGATCTGGTCGATGAGCTTCGTGTAGGGCGCCGTGCCGCGCGCGAGCTGGGCGATCGACAGACCTCCCGCCGCGGCGTTGTTGACGATGAACTTCCCGCTCCCCCGGAGCGCGCGCCACGTCGTCGCGATCGCGGTCCGCGAGGTCTCCGCGTTCGCCCACGGTCCACAGATGCCGCCCTCCTGCGCGGGGCAGAGCGCGGTCATCGTCTGGTCGAGGACGAAGACGTCGTCGGGGAAGGGCGGTGCTTCGGTCAGCGCGGGGTTGCCGTACGTGCCGACGGCGAGGCTCTGACCGTACAGCCCGATCACCGTGACGGCGCTCGGCGCTTCGAGCGCACACGCGACGTCTTCGAACTCGGCGCCGACCTCGATCGGGCCGTCGACCACCAAGCGACACGTTCGCGCTTCGCCGCGACACGCGCCGGACCAACCGGCGAACCGCGCGCCCATCTCCGGGGTCGCGACGAGGGCGATCGTCGTCCCGTGGTCCAGCGCGCCCTCGCACTGCGGGCCGCAGTCGACGTAGCGCTTCGGCGTGACGACCTGACCGCGCCCGGTCTTCGCGACGCGCAGGACGTGAGTGGCGGGGGGCCCCGCGTCGCGCGGGTCGACCCCTTCGCCCGCGTCGCGCGGGTCGACCTCTTTGCCTGCGTCGGACGGCCCGCCGTCCGGCGCGGCGTCGGCTGTACTCACGGCCAGGTGTCCGCCGTCGGGCGCAGGGCCTCGGGCCGAGCCCCCGTGGCAGCTCACGGCGGCGAAGAGGAGGATCGAACTCAGCGGGGCCGTCTTCATGGAGAGCACACCGTGGCGACGGAGTGCCGCGTGGGCCGCCGTCGTTCACGAATGCTCAGCTAACGGACACCTCCGCGATTCGACCGCGAACGTGGGAGCGATTTTTAGTCGCGCGCGTCGTCGCGCTGTGTCCACGCCGCGTAGTCCGGCGTCGGCGTCGGGCCGACCGCGTCGCGGATGATCTTCAGCCGGGACTCCGCGCCCTCGAAGCGATCGCTCGGCATCCCGTTCTCCAGCTTCAGCACGCCGCGCGGGCACACCGCCGCGCAGACGCCGCAGCCGACGCACGACGCGCGCACGATGTTCTCCGAGCGCTGCGCGTAGGCGCGGACGTCGATGCCCATCTCGCAGTAGGTCGAGCAGTTGCCACACGACATACACTGGCCGCCGTTGGTCGTGATGCGGAAGCGCGAGAAGAGGCGCTGCCAGATCCCGAGGATTGCGGCCTGCGGGCACCCGAAGCGGCACCACACCCGGCTCCCCATCAGCGGGTAGAAGCCCACACCGATCACGCCGGAGAAGATCGCCCCGATGTAGAAGCCGTACCACTTGCGGATCGGCGCGCTCCAGGAGCCGTACATCGCGCCGGTCGTCGCGTGATCGATCCACAGCGACGCCGTCACCACGAGCACCGCGACGAGCACCGCGTGGATCGTGAAGCGTTCGATGTTCCAGGCGCGCGTCGACTTGTCCGACTGCTGCCGCCACGGATCGCCCAGTGTCTCCGCGAGCCCGCCACACCCGCAGACCCACGAGCAGTACCAGCGCTTGCCGAAGAAGTAGGTGAGGATCGGCGTCGCGATCACGGCCGCGATCGCGTAGCCGAGCAGGAAGACGCCGATACCCCCGCCGCCGCCGAGGAAGCTCCCGAAGACCTTCTCCGGCCACAGGTAGTCCTGCTTGAGCGGCCACACGCCGTTGAATTCCATGTACGGCGCCTGGAAGTAGATCAGCAGGTTCGGGAGCATCCACGCGAAGCCGAACTGGAAGAA
>JAUHYN010000098.1 GCA_030426505.1 bacterium
TCCGAGAACTCGTCGGGGACCTCCTCGTCCGGTGCGTCCTCGACCTCCTCGGGGGCGGTCGTCTCGACGAAGTCGATCGCCTCGGGCGGTTCACCGGCTGCGGTCGGGACCGCGACCTCGATCGTCGACGGCGACGAGGCACAACCGCCCACGATCGCGGAGGCGAGGAGGAGCTGGACGAGGACGGCGCGAAGCAATGGGCACGGGGACCCTATCGGCCCCACGCGACGAGCTCAATCTTGGAATCGGCCCACCCGTGCGGAGCCGGGGGAGGACGTACGACCCACTTCGCGGCGACCTCACGCACACCGCCCCGCCCGGGGCCGCCGATAACCTCGGTATGGCCGCCGTCTCTGCCGTCGAGAGCCTCGGCGGGACCTTCATCCAGTCGGTTCAGGACCGTGTACCGGCCGACGGACCCGCGATCCTCGCCGAGTTCCAGGCGCTGCAGGGCCAGTTGCAGCCCGACGTTCGAGGCGCGCTCGCCGCGTTCGTGCAGCGCGAGTTGGCCGGCGCTCCCGACACCGCCTGGATGGCCGCGCTCGTGGGCGCCGCACCGACGACGCAGCCCGGACGACAGGTCCTGACCAACATCCGCACCATGAACGCTGAGCTCCACGATGCGTCGATGACCAAGGGCAAGCGCGTGGCGTTCTTCGACTCGGGTGGCCAAGTGCCGCTATCGGACGTGCTGGAGCGCCTCGCGAACGGCACGAAGCTCGACGCCCGCCTCTACCGCTACGAGAAGTTGACCGGCGGCCTCCGGGCGGTGCGGTACCTCCTCGAGCACTACACGCTCGGGAACGTCCCACTACGCGCGCTCCGCACGAGCCATCACCCCATCGAAGGCGTCGCCGACCTCGAACGCCTGTGGGCGAAGATCGAGCTCACGGAGAACCTATGAGCGCGAACGTCGCCGCACGCGCCGTCGACATCCTCGACCGAGGCGACGACCTCGCGACACTCTTCCGGGAACACTTCGGACGCCCCACGCTGCAGCCTACGCTCCGCTCGCCTTCGTATACGACCGACGGGGCGACAAGACGACCTCGCGCGCGATCATCGACGCCGTGCAAACCGCGCGCACCGCCTTCCAAGCGACGAAGCCCGCGCTTCCGCCGCGCACGTCCCCGCTCCCGACGGGTACCCGCCATGGAGCGTCTCTCCTCGAGGTTCGAGCCCGCCACTCGAAACCCAGCCGAGACGAAGCGCCCTCCCGTCACGCGTAGAACGAGAGACCGCACGCTTACTGTCCGCGTACAGTCCGTGGACGGGCTCGAGTCGCCGAACTCAGCCCGATCACCGCCAGCGCGCTTTGGCACGCCGCTTGGAATTCACGTCGGGCATGAAGCAGCTCACCACGACCCTGACCCTCCTCGCCCTCTGCTCCGCCTGCGGCGGCCTCGAAGACGACCTCACCGCGTCCACCTCGGACGAGGCCACGTTCAAGACGACGTCACCCCAACGTGACCAGCTCATCCGAGACTTCGGCATGGACGGCGACCTCTGCTTCGCTGGACAGCGCGAGGTCATGTGCATCAGCGCGGACCGACGAACGCCCCTGTCCGTCGGCGACGCCGTCGGCGGATCGCTGTCGCTGTGCGCGGAGACGCAGCGCGGCCGCGTCAGTTGCGGCGAGCCGAACGTGCAGGCGTACTGGTGTGGTCTCGGCGGCTGTATCTGTCAGAACTACGCCGACTGCTGGCTCCTCGCGGTCGAGAAGGACTGCACTGTGTACCCCATCCCCTGCGCCGGGTGCCCCGTCGTGACGGGCGTGTGTACGCCGGGGCAGTGACCGCGTGCGCTCAGTCCCAGCTGCCCCGGCGGCGCTTCGACGAAGCGCCGGGGCTGGTCGGGCGCGTCCCCGCCGGGCGCCGCTCGAGCGGCGACGCGGTCGGGACGAGGAAGCTCGACACCTTCAGCGAGCCGGCCGGCACGGCGCTCCCGAACACCGGCGCGCGATTCGAAACGGACTCTCCGACCATCCGCGCGAAGCGCGCGCGGAGCTGACGGTTCTTCGCGCCGGAGGCGATCCCCAGCGCCCGAAGTGCGCGCTCATCCTTCGCGAGCACCGCGTAAATCGTGTCGGCGATCGGCGCCGCGCGGTGCTTCCTCTCGAACAGCAGCCCGAGCCGAACGAGCGCTTCGAGCTGCGCGCGCGGCTCGAACTTCTTGTCGGCGAACATCGCGTCGAGCGCGAGGTCGAGCCCCTTCGCGGCGTCGTCCTGGAAGCGGTAGCCCGCCTTGGACTTGATGACCATGCGCAGCGCGAAGTCGGCGAGGGCCGTGGTGTCCTTACGTTCTTGGTTCATGGCCTGACCTCTACAGCTCGATCGGGGTGGTGATGGGGCGGACGACCTCGTCATCGGACGGGCCGTGGACTACGTTGTCGCCGTCGCCGAGCACGACGCGGTTGCGCTCACCTTCCGTCGCGACCACGTTGTCGCCGTCGCCGAGTACGATTCGCGCGTCGTCGCCTTCACTCAGGACGACGTGGTCGCCGTCGTTCGCGAACGAGATGTGCGCGTCGTCGCCGGCGTTCAGCACCGCGTCCGATCCGGTGACGGGCGCCTCACCGACGCCCGGACGGTATTGGCCGATCGTCACGCCGTCGCCGCTGTTGAGGTAGCGGTCGTTGCCGTCACCGTCGACGAGCGTCGCGCCGTCGGCCGCGTTGAGGATCACGTCGTCGCCCGCGTTGCCGCCCGCGCCGATCTCGAGGCGCCGCGCGGCGTCGTTCAACGACGGGTCGAGGAAGATGGTGTCGTTGCCACCGCGGCCCGCGATCTCGACGCGGTCCAAGTCGGCACCCGGCACCGACGTGAGGAGCGCCTCCTCGCCGTCCGCGTTGGTGTAGTTGAGGTCGTACGCCTCGCGCTCGGCGTCGTAGCTCAGACGCATCCGATCCCCCTCGCCGGTCCCCTCGACCCGAAGCGTGCGCGCGTCGGAGTCGAGCGTGAACTCCGGCGCGTCGGTCGCGGTCACCGTGTCGGCCTGCGCGTCGTACGCGTCCTGCATCACCTCGTGCTGTCGCACGCGATCGGGGGCGGTCGTGTCGTCGTCCGCGTCGACCTCGCTCATCGGGCGCCCACCGTTGGCCTGGTAGTCGGTCCACGCCGCCTGAGTGTCCGGGCCCCAGTAGCCGTCGACGCCGTGTTCGCCGAGGTCGTAGCCGGCGTCCGCGAGCTCCTGCTGACGCGCGCGGACGTGCTCACCCTTCATGCCCTCGCCGACCTCCTCGGCCGATCCGGCCTCGGCGTAGACGCCGTTCGCGTAGCTGTCCGGGCGCGTGTAGTTCGCGGACGGCAGCTCGGGGTCGGGGCTCGTGGCGGCGGCGTCATCGCCGTCGGCCAGCTCGGCGACGCGGTCGGCGCCGTCCGAGACGTCGAGCCCGGTGTCCGCCGCGCCCGCCAGGAGCCCGGCTCGCTCGGCGTCCTCCAGGTTCCCTTCGAACCGGAAGTGGTCGACCGTGATGCGGGTCCCCTCGAGCGTCAGCTGCCCGGAATCCGGGTCGATGCTGCCGTTGAGGTTGGTTCCGGTGAGTCGAGTGACGTCGAAGTTGGCCATGGGGTGCTCCCGGGCAGTAGCACCCGGCGGGCCAAACGTCCCTCCCCCCGGCGGCGGTCCTCGATCTGTCGGATCGATCCGACACTGACGGGTCGAGCCGTCGAGATCAGGTGGGCGTGCTGGCGTTACACCCCGTGGCGAATGCGTCTCCCACTGGGCCATGAACACAGAACATCGCTCGTTCCCAGCCCTCGCTGCGTTCGTCGTCTGCGCCTCGACCGTCGCCTGCGGAGGCGAAGCACCCGTCGACGACATCCCGCTCGAGACCGACGTGTCGCGCTCCGGAGTCTTCCAAGGATTCATCGACTACGGTGACGCCAACCGAAACGCCGCGGTGCAGATCGGTAGCTGCTCGGGCACACTCATCGCCCCCGACATCGTCATCTCGGTCGCGCACTGCTTCCCGAACGTGCCGTGGTGGGAGGACGATCCGGCCGCCGGTGTCGGGAAGTGGCGCGCGATGCAGCCGGTCGTCGTTCGCGTCGGCCCGAACCCCGCGAGCCCCGTCTTCACGACGACCGCGCGCTGGAAGAATGCCGCCGGCTTCGACGACGTGGGCATGTACCTCCTGGACACGCCCGTCCCCGCGAACATCGCGCGCCCCGCCAAGGTCGTGAACGAGAGTGAGTTCGATCGGCTCGGGGGCATGAACGGGAAGATCATGTACCAGTCGGGGTACGGCACCGAGTGCAGCGGTCCCAACAGCCCGCGCACCTACGCGTACGTCCAGGACGCCGGAGGGATGCCGCGGGGCGTGAACACGTTCACCGGACAGATCCTCAATTGGGGCGAGCCGCAGGCGTACATCGAACGCAACGACTCCGGCAGCTCCCTGCTGTGGTGGAACGGCGCCGAGGCGCGCATGTACGTCTTCGGCGTCGCGCAGGGCTGGGGCGGTGGATCGTCATGCACCGCGCCTCAGCGAACGCAGCCGCACTACCTCGGGCTCTTCCGGACCGGCGCGGGCGACCCGACGAAGCCGAACATCAGCGCGTGGGTGACCGCGGCGGTGAACCAGTCGGGCTTCCGCAACCGCTTCGCGCCTGGCGGCGTCCCGGACCGCTGGCATGACTTCTTCTGCGTCGGCAACGAGACCTGCGGCGTCGGCGACTTCGACGGCGACGGCCGCGACGACATCGTGACCTTCACCCTCGGCTCCACCGGCGACGTCTACGTGGGGAAGAGCTACGGCTACCGCACGGGCAGCAGCTTCGGCGGCGTGAGCCAGCCGGGTCGAGGTTTCGAGTCGAGCATGTGGCACTCGAGCTTCGGGTACGGACAAGAGAACGTCGGCGTGATCGATATCGACGGCGACGGTCGCGACGACATCTTCGCCGGCAGCTCCTGGCACTTGTGGATCACGCGCTCGAACGGTTCGGGCTTCGGCGCCTCGTACATCGCGAGTTCGAACGCGCCCTGCCGACCCGGAGTCGAACGATGCACCGCGGGACAAATCGTCGGCGGAGGTGGCGAAGACCTCCTCGCGATCCACGGCAGCAGCGGTGCGCTCACGGTCTACCGATCCAACGGGACCGGCGTCGAGCCGTCGACGTTCTCCACGAGCCTCGTCACCGGTCAGTGCGGAGCGCCGCGGATGTGTGAGTTGGGCGATTACGACGGCGACGGCGACGACGATCTGATCATCGCCTACCACGATGGGAACGGACACGTGGACGTCGCCATCAACTCCGGCGCGCGCTTCGAGGCGCCGCAGCGGTGGGTCAACAACGCGTGCTATCGCCTCTGGGGATTCAATCGAACGTGTACGCTCGGCGACGTGGACGGCGACGACCTCGTCGACCTCGTGATCCAAGACGAGTACTTCGAAGAGGTCCACGTGGTTCACAACGGCGCGACCGTCGTCGAGCGACAGTGGTCGGGCGCGGTCTGCGGAGCCGGGCACGTTTGCCTCTCGGCGGACTTCAACGGCGACGGCTTCGACGACCTCGTCGACTTCGCGCGCTCGTCCGCGCCGAGCACTCAGGGAGACGTGTTCGTGCAGACGTCGCTCGACACCTACTGACGTCGACGTCGACCACCGCGTTACGGTCGGGCCTCGGCGGGTCTCGACGCCGGGGTCTCGACCAACAGCAACCTCGACCACGCCACGAACGCCTCGCGCTAGTGCCAGCGTTCGGAAATTCGGAGCGGACTTCCGAATGCTGGCACCGCTCGCCGCGCTCGCCAGGAAGCTCGCTACAACCATCAACGCCGTGGTCCGCGACCGCATCTCATGGAGTGCAGAAACCAGTTGCTGCTATGGCTCCACGGTTGCCGATGAGCCCGCCCGATCCTGGCTGGGCGGCACGCCGAACTTCCGCGCGTACTCGCGACTGAACTGACTCGCGCTCTCGTACCCGACGTCGAACGCCGTGGTAGTCACCGAGGCACCGCCGCGCAAGAGCTCGCGCGACGCGAGGAGGCGGAGCTCCTTCTGGTACTGGAGCGGCGTCGTCGAAGTGATCGCCTTGAAGTGTTGGTGGAACGACGACACGCTCATGCCGACCTTCTGCGCGAGGCTCGGGACCTCGAGGCGGGATCGGATGTCCGCGCGGATGTGACCGATCGCTCGCGCGATCGCGCTGCCGTGGCTGTCGTGGCGGAGGAGCGTCCGGAGCATGCCGCCGAACGGCGCCATGAGGAGGCGGAAGTGGATCTCCTTCGAGACGAGCGGCGCGAGGACGTGGGCCTCCGTCGGTGAGTCCGCGAGCGCCGCGTAGCGGAGGAGCGCGTCGAGCAACGCGTCGTCGGCGCGGTGTGTCTCGGCCGCGCGAACGTGCGCGTCGTCGGGCGCCGCGCCCGCGACCTCGTCGTAGAGCTTGCGCACCATCGCCACGTCGAGCTCGAAGACCAGCGCGAGGTAGGGCGCCTCCACCGTCCGCGAGCGCACGGACAGCGTGTGACTCACGAGCAGGCACTCGCCCGCGCCGAACGACAGGGCCTCGCTACCGATGTGCACCTCTTTGGCCCCGTGGAGGATCAGGCAGAGCACCGGCTCGTAGAGCGTACACGCGTGCGCTCCCGGCGCGTCGCGCCTCAGCAGGCGCAAGCCGCGGATCGGATTCGAATCCCACTGCCCGGCCGGGAGGAGTCGATCGACGCGTTCGGTGAGGCGGTCCAGGAGCACGCGGCGATTCTCGCCGAGGACGCCCGCTCGGTTCCAGTCGTTCGTAGGATCGAGCAAGACGTCTGGAGGATGGGGCAGGTGGCGAACCCGCGCGGTCTGTAGTCTCGTCGACAGGAAAGGAAAACGAACAGTGAAATATCGATTCTTGGGAAAGACCGGCCTACGCGTCTCCGAACTGTGCATGGGCACGATGACCTTCGGTGACGGGTTCATGGGTATCGGCGAGGTCGATCAGGCCGTCGCCGCCGAGCTCGTGAAGACCGCCCTCGACGGAGGCATCAACTTCTTCGACACCGCGGACATCTACTCCCGCGGCCAGTCCGAGCAGATCCTCGGCCAGGCGCTGAAGGACCTCGACGTCAGTCGTGACCAGGTCGTGATCGCGACGAAGGTCCGCGGCGCGATGAGCGACGCCGCGCAGGCCGGGACCGGCGACGTCAACAACACGGGGCTGTCACGCAAACACATCGTGGCGTCCTGCGAAGCGAGCCTGAAGCGCCTCGGGACCGATCACATCGATCTCTACCAGATCCACGGACCCGACAGCCGCACGCCGATCGCGGAGACGATGCGTGCGCTCGAGGATCTCGTGCGCGATGGGAAGGTCCGCTACATCGGCTGCTCGAACCTGACCGCGTGGCAGGTTGTCCGCGCCAACGCGACGGCCGCCGCGGCGCACGGCGCGGAGTTCTGCTCGCTCCAAGCGCACTACTCACTCGTGAGTCGTGACCTCGAATTGAACCTCCTGCCGATGTGTCGCGAGGAGGGGCTGGGCGTCATGGTCTGGTCGCCGCTCGCCGGTGGGTTCCTCACCGGTAAGTTCCGGCGGAATCAGGACGCGCCGGATGGGTCGCGCCGCACCTCCTTCGACTTCCCACCGTTGGACGTCGAGCGTGGGTATGACGTCATCGACTACCTCGATGGTCTCGCGAAGGAGAAGGGCACGACCATCCCACGGCTCGCGCTCTCTTGGCTCCTCGCGCAGGACGGCGTCAGCACCGTCCTCGTCGGCGCCAAGAAGGTGCATCAGCTCGAGGACAACCTGAAGGCGCCGGACCTCGAGTGGTCGGACGTGGAGCTCGAGACCGTGGCGAAGCTCTCGCCGCCGCCTCTGACCTACCCCCACTGGATGCTCTCGAACTTCCACCGGAAGTAGGCGGGGCGCCCGCGTTGTCAGAAACCCCCTCGTCGCCTCGTACCCCTCTTCGGCGTGGGACCATCCGAGGAGGCGGTGCGTCGCGGCGAGGTGCTCCGCGACCTCGTGGTGCGCAAGCGGCGACACGCGGCGCACGAGATCCTCTACCTGCTGAGGCTCGTCCGCGAAATCGTGCCGCGATGGTTCAACTTCTTCGTGATGTTGGAGCGCGATCACTTCACACGTGATCAGTGCGTCGCGCGAATTCAGTCGATCGCCCAGTTCGAGGCGCAGGGATCGATCGACCCGCGCGAGGCCGCGTGGGACGCGTTACGAGAGGCGTTGGACGGAGAACTCACCTCGGCGCGACTCACGGAAGTCGAAGATCGCGCGCGCGACTACCTCGCAGGTCCGGCCGACGAGGACCCGCCCGGGCGCACGTTTACGCAAGAGGTCACCGACGCGCTCACCGCGACGTTCTACTGGTCGTACGTCAACCTCGTGTCGCTGCTCTCGGTCGTCACCGTCGCCGCGCTCTTCATGTTCGTGGAGCAGGTCCACGGCCTCTTTTTCAACAGCGGCGTCGACGAGCGGATCGCGGTGCTCGGCCTGTGCGCGGCGCCCGTGTTCGGATCTTGGTGGTGGTGCCGAAAGGCGCGCCGCGACCGTAAGTCGCTGGCCTTCGACGTCGGCGGCCTCCCGCTCAGCGAGCTCCTCGCGCAGCCGCGCGCGCCGTCGCGTGGGCTCCAGCGATTCCTCCCCGGGTCGGGCCTCGAGCGCATACTCATCCCCGCCGTCTTCGCCCGGTTGATCCCCCCCGCGCTCGGCTGCGGAGCGGCGGTGATCGCGATGAACCTCTACGGCCGGCCGGCGGCGGTCACCACCGCGCTCGTCGTCTCGATGCTCGTGATGTTGGTCGCCGTCGCGCGCGCGCTCGACGCGCTCGACTTCGTGACCCGCGCTCGGATCCGGTTCCAATCGCTCGTGGTGCTGGTCGGGCTCGGCTTCGGGCTGTTCTACAGCGACGCGCGCTGGCTCGTCGCGGCCGCCGTTCTCCCGATGCTGTGGAACGGCGCGATGGTGTTCGCGAAGGGCTTCGGCACCGCGCCCGAGTGGTCACGCGTGGTGATGGGTTCGCTGCAGGGCGCCATCGCGGTGTGGGGCTGCGTCGTCTACTTCGTGGCGGGCAACGAGCGTTGGGAGGTGACGAACGCCGAGGGCTCGGAACCCACCGAGCCGACGCGCGTGGCGCGGGACGAGTGGCCCAAGCGCGACGACGCCAACACGCCCGTCGTCGTGATGATCGCGTCGGGCGGCGGCTCGCGCGCGGCCATCTTCACCGCCGAGTTCCTCGAACAGCTCCACCGCACCGTCCCCGACGTCGCGTGCGGACTCCAAGCGATCGGGAGCGTATCCGGCGGGTCGCTCGCGAATGCGGCGTACACGTCGTGGCGACTGAAACACGACGACTGCCCGAAGCTCCCGCCGCGGGGCGCCGGCGGGGTCGGCCCACTCGTCGACGCCGTCTCGGGCGACTTCATCCTCCCCACGATCTACGGCGTGTTCGATCCGATGCGGTCGCGCGGGCGCCGCGTCGAAGACGCCTTCGAAGCCGCGCTCGGGCGGGTCGGCGCGGAGAGCGCCTCGAACCCCCGCCTCGGCGAGATCGCGAAGCGCTGGAAGACAACGGAGGACCGCGTCCCCGCGCCGCTGCCGCTGTTCCACTCGGCGTCGCTCGAGCGCAACGTCGTCGTCCTCAGTCCGTTGGCGGCCGACGCGTTCCACGACCCCATCGCGTGGGCCAGCGCGCGCCACGCGAATGCGTACGAGAGGCTCGAAGACGTCCTCAACCCGACCTGGGTCTACTACCGCTCGGCGAGCTACGCGCTCGACGACTTCGCGCAGACCGGATTCGACCCCTCGCTCGCCCAAGCGGTGCGCGCTTCCGCGAACTTCCCGTTCGGCTTCCCGTTCGTGACCGTCGCCTCGCGTGGTGGCCTCCACTTCAGCCCCGACCGCCGCCGCAGAGCCGGTGAGGGGTGCGACGTGCGCCTCACCGACGGAGGCGTCCTCTCGAACTCCGGGATCTGGGGGATGCATCAGCTGCTGTTCAATCACATCGGCGCGCTGCGCGAGCGCGGGCTGATCCTCCTCATCTCCGAGGCGAGCAAGATGCCGGAGTACGTCCCCGACGATCTCTACGCCGCGTTCTCGGACAAGCGGCCGAGCGCGCACCACCTCCACCGCGAGATGATGCGCGCGCTGCAACGCGCGCTCGGCGGCAAGCTCCGCGTCCTCCAACTCGACCTCAACCCCGACGCCGACAAGGACAACGTCATGACCACGTGGGTCCTCCCCGCCGCGCGCCGACAACAACTCCAGGGGCTCTTCGACAAGGCCTGGGAGACCGCGGCCCCGGAGGCGATGCTGAAGGGCTTCTGGAACGGCCCGCGGAGCGACGCCCCGCTCTGTAGCTGCGACGCGCTCCTCGACGCGTGCGCATTCGGTCGGAGCGTCACCACCTGCCAACTCGCGACGACGTCGACCCGCTCGATCGACTGCGACTGCGCCGCGATCCACACGGCGTGCGACGCGCCCGAAGCCGAGGCGCGCACGCGGTGCGGCGTGGTCGAGGCGGACCAGATCCCACCACGCCTCCCCCTCGACTAGAGACGGCGCGCGGAGCGCGTCTGACATAGGTACTAAACCAAAGGCCAGTTGTTCGCCGCGATCGGCGCGTGGTTCGATGCACCCCTATGCGACGCGCCGCGCTCACCCTCGCCTGCGTCGTCGCCGCGTGCGGCACCGAGCCGATGACGACTCCGCCCGACGCGAGCCCGCACGACGCGGGCGCCCCGGACGCCGGAGCCCGCGACGCCGGACGCGCCCCGGTGTGCGGCAATGGGATCTGCGAGGCCGACGCCGGCGAGACGTACCTGAGCTGCATCCAGGACTGCAGGGGACACGACGACTTCTGCGGCGGCCCCGGGACGGAGGGTTGCGACTGCAACTCATCCTTCGAACCGGACGACACCGCGTTCGCGCAGGACGACTGCTTGGAAGCGGACATGCTCTGTGTCCCGTGGGATCGGATCGCGCCCCGCGACAACGTCGTGCTGCCGCTCCAGACCTGCGTGCGCACGTGCGAGCACGACACGGACTGCGGGACGAACGACGACGGATCGGGGCGCCACTGCGTCGAACAGTCTCTCGAGCTGTTCGGTGTCGAAGCTCGGATCGGTCGCATTTGTGTGGATCACCTCGCCGAGCGCGACGAGTACTGCGGCGCCTCCAAGACGACCGACGTCCGCATCGATGCGGAGGGCGCGGAGGTGAAGACCAGCGACGACATCGTCGGCTGCGAAGACGACGCCGTGTGCTTGCTCGACCCAGTGCGAACGCTCAACCCCGACGAGGGCGTCTGCGCGCACCTCTGCGGGCGCCCGTCCGATCCGCCGTGCCCGTCGCGCGCGCCGTACTGCAACCCGAACCAGCTCGTGGTGGGGACGTCGACCGCCGGCCTCTGCACGCGCGGGCGCCTCACGCTCGGCGCACCGTGCGGAGCGCAGGGGAGCCGGGACCACGCGGGGTTCGATCGCCGATGCGACGTCGACGGCCCGCCCCTCACCTGCCGCGCGATGGAGCCGAGCGGCCCGACGATCTGCATCGAAGCGTGCGACGCGCGCAGCGCCGCGGGGTGCGCGTCGACCGACGCGACGAATCCGGTCGAGTGCGTCGAGGTCGACGCCCTGAGCGGCGAAGGCGTCTGCACGCACACGCGAGTGTCGAACCACCCCGACACGTGCGACGGCGACGGCGCGTTCGAGCACGGGCGCGTCGGCTACTTCGTGCAGACGGCGTCGGTGTCGTTGGCGTGGTGTGTCGACCGGCTCCCCTCCACGTACGTGATCAGCGCGGTGGACCTCGCGGGTGAGCGCGTCCTCGAGGGCGACAACTGTCGCACGAGCCCGGCCGGGCGCTTCCGCTGCCCCGAACCGATGGCCTGTATCGGTGTGGAGGGCGATGGCGTCTGCCTGCTCGGCTGCGACCCGTCGGGCGATCCGAATTACTGCGGCGTCGGCCTCCCGGCGCTCGGCATCACGAGCACCACGACGGCGTGCGTTCGGACCTCCACCGCGAGCGACGACGGGCTCTGCGGGAGCGACTGAACACGCGCCGACGGCCGCGCGGCGCCGAGTCGATCGGTGCGATCGCGTCGACGCCGGGGTGATCTGCCACAACCGATCCGGCCCCGAACGCGCGATCCGCGAGGGCACGCCCCTTGCTCATCGTGTCCCCGTGGCCGACCGCGACACAGCCCGCTCCCGCGCGCAGGCGCTCGCGTTGTCGGCGTTGTTCCTCTACGTGCCCGCGATGGCGCTCCCGATCTTCGTCCACGGGAGCTTCGGACAGCGCCGCGCGCTGACGGTGTGGGCCGGCGTGGTCGAGCTCGTCCAAGAGTCCGAGGTCGTGCTCGCGGGGATCGTGTTCGCGGCGAGCATCGCGATCCCGCTGCTCAAGATCATCGGCGTCTTCGCGATCGCCTCCGCGCTCGGGCGCGGCGAACGATCGAAGCGAATCGATCGCGCCCTCGCGTTCCTGGAGCGCATCGGCCCGTGGTCGATGCTCGACGTCTTCCTGCTCGCCGTCGCGATCTCCGTCGTTCGCTTCGGCGACCTCACGTACATCGTCCCGCGCGCGGGCATCTTCGCATTCGCGGCCGTCGTCGTCCTCACGATCCTCGCGACCCAGGCCCTGAAGACCGCCGCCTCGACGCGACAAGGAGAAGCCTCGTCATGACCATCAAGTCCTCACGCTGGTTGCCCTGGCTGATGCCGGTGATCGCCGCGATCGCCGCCGGCTACCTGTTGATCCGCGAGTTCCGCTCGGAGGGCGCGACGATCACGCTCACCACCACCACCAACCCCGGCCTCCAGGTCGACGTCTCCGAGCTGCGCTTCCGCGGCGTGAGCTGCGGGCGCGTCACCGACATCCGCCTCGACCCGGAGGCCTCGCAGGTCACGATCGAGGTCACGACCGAACGTTGGGCTGAACACCTCGCGCGCGAGGGCTCGCGGTTCTGGGTCGTCGCTCCGAAGCTCGAAGTCGGCCGCATCGGCGGCCTCGACGCGCTCCGGACGGGCACGTACATCACCGTGTCTCCGGGCGACGGCGAACCGAAGCACGAGTTCGAGATGATGCCGGAGGCGCCGGCCGTCCCGCTCGAACGCGCGGGCCAGCGCTACCACGTCTACGCGCACCGCACGCACGGCATCCAAACGGGCGCGCCGGTCTACTACCGCGGCCTGACGATCGGCGCCGGCCTGGCTAAGCCGATCGAGGGCGATGGCGAGCACCGTGATGGCGAGACCGGCTTCGAGCCCGGCGCCGATGTCGAGCCGGCGCAGCGCGGCGAGAACGTCGTAGCCGAGGCCGCCGGCGCCGAT
>JAUHYN010001240.1 GCA_030426505.1 bacterium
ATGATCACGAACGGCAGCAGCGTGAGGACCGCGAGCGCTCCGATGAGCACCAGCGGGCGCGCGATCACCGAGCCCTTCAGCGTGAGGTCCGAGGTCTTCACCCGGCGCCGGCGGCGCTGCTGCGCCTCGGCGTCCGAGGAGAACGCCGTCGCCGTGATCGCTCCGGCGGAGATCGCCGCGGTCAACAACAGCGCGGTCTTGGCCTTCGAGCGCTGCGAGCGCAGCGGCGTGCGCGGAGTACGCTCGGGCCGCGGCGTGCGGGAAATGATTCGGGACCACAGCGGGGCGTCGGGCTTGCGCTTCAGGCGCCACCGCGAAGAGCGGGCGCCGTCGTTGGCGAGATCGAGGCGTCGCTCGCGCCGCGACTTCTTGCGCTCCCCGAACACCGAGGTCACTGCTTTCATGAACACGTCAGCTCTCCTTCCTCGTACGGGAAAGAAGGTTGCCCGCGAAGCGGGAGAGGGAGGTCGCGTCGCGCCGCGCCGTCGCCGTGGCGAGCGCCTCTTCGACCTCTTCCGCCTCCAGGCGTGACAGGAGGTTGATACCGTTCTCGGTCGCGCCGACCAGGAAGAACCGTTCGCCGAGTTTGATCACCATGATCGATCGGCGCTGATCGAGCGGGAGGCGATCCACGACCTCGAGCATTCGCTGCGGCGCCGTCGGCGTCTGCACGCGCATCAGCTTCGGGAGCACCTTCCCGAGCAAGAGGTACGCGAGCGCGCAGACCACGCCGAGCACCAACACCATCTGGATGAGCGCGCCGAACAGATCGGACGCGTCGTCCGTGGAGCTCGACGTCCGCCCGTCGGCGTTCTCCGCCTCCGCGAGCGCGGCCGCGAACTCCGGATCCATCGGCGGCTCCTCTTCTTCGACGACCGCCGAGACGGTGGAGGGCGCCGTCGTCTCCTGTGCCCACGCCATCGGCGCCCACGACACCGAGGCGAGCGACAGGCAGAGCATCACGGCGCGCACCTTCATCACGTCTCCTTCACGAGATTGAGGATCTTCACGCCGAGCGCGCCCTCGATCTCCACGAGCTCGCCCTTCGCGAGGAGCTTCCCGTTCACCACCAAGTCTACGGGATCCGCGGGCGAACGTCCGAGCTCGAGGAGCGTCCCCGCGCGAAGTCGGATGACTTCGTCTGCCGTCAGCTGAACGCGCCCGAGCTCCACCACCACGTGGATCGGCATGTCGCCGAGGAGCGGCTCCGCCTCCATGAGGTTGTCGGAGTCGTCGATCGGGATGTCCTCGCCGCCGCCCTCGTCGTACTCCTGGCCCTGTCCGTCCTCGGCGTAGCCCTCTTCGTAGCCTTCCTCGGCGTAGCCCTCTTCGTAGCCTTCCTCGGCGTAGCCCTCTTCGTAGTCGCCGTACTCTTCGTCTTCGCCGTGGTCTTCGTCGTCGATGCCCCAGTCCTCGTCGAGGACGTCGTCCGGGGTCGTCGAGCCGTCGTCGGCCTCGTCGTAGTAATCCTCTTCGTAGCCCTCTGCATCGGCGGGCGGTGCTTCGTATTCGGCCATGACCTCTTCCGGGTTCCCGTGCTCTCCGTGAATGATCTGCGGGTCGTGCTCGCGCGGCTGCTGACGGATCTCGATCTGCGTCACCTCGAACACGAGCTGCGGCGGATCCATGTGCCCGCCCGCGCCGACGTTCCCGTGGACGACGCCGTTCTCGCCGAGCCCGATCGTCATCGTCGCGGTGCCGTACACGCCCTCCTCGGAGAGCTGCACGGTGCAGTTCTCGAGGAGGATGATGTCGCCCGGATCGAGCTGGTCGATGTCTTCCTGCGACAGCTCGATGCGACCGACCTCGACCGGCGCTTCGACCGTCACGCCCGCGAGGCGGTACATGCGCTGCCGAATGCGTTCGTGCATCCGCTGCTGGAGCACCGAGCCGGGCGGCGGATACTCCGTGACGATCTTGCGCGCGAGTGAAGTGGGCATCAGCGCGCGGACGTAGCCGACGTCGAGATCGAAGTTCATCTTCCACGACGCGACCATCCAGAAGTCGTCGTGGCGCACGATGTCCGCGCAGCTCTTGAGGTCGTTGCGCATGTCCTCGAGGCGGACCGCCATCTGTTCGGGGTTGGTGAGGTCGCCGTAGAAGAGCTGGAGGACCTTGAGCAGGAGGAACGAGAAGACGCCGTGCTCGATCTCCGTGAGGGGGCGGTGGATGTCGACCGTGACGCCGCGCCCGCCGAGGAGCGCGTCGACCACGCGGTAGCAGAACCGCAGATCGATCTCGAGGAGCACCTTCTCGTGCAGCGGCGGGAGCCCGATCACCGCGATGAACGACGCGCCCGGTATCAGCGAGCGCAGCTTGGTCCGACCGACGACCCGCATCGAGTGGAGCCACAGGTCGATGTCCATCTCGGTGTACTGCTGGAGCACCTTGCGGACCTTGCCGACGAAGTCGTCCGCGAAGACCAGCTCCGGCATGATCCGGAACAGCCCCCGGTGGAGATCGCGCACCTCGCGCGGGAACCGCTCGAGCTCGTCGAGCCGGAACCGACGGACGCGCTTGCCGCGGATCTCCGGGTCGTTGGGCTCGTAGGTGCGCGACTGCCGGGTGTAGGCCGACACATCGACCATCGACGCCGGCGGCGGGGGTGGTGGACGT
>JAUHYN010001241.1 GCA_030426505.1 bacterium
GTGTGTCCCGAACGCCCCGAACGGAAAGAGCGCGGTCGAAGAACCTCCGCCGACGTCGCAACCCCGCCCCGAGCCCGAGCCCGAGCCCGAGCCCGATCCGAATCCCGACCCGGACCCGAATCCCGATCCGAACGCCGTGCGCTTCTCCACGCACGTCCTCCCGATCCTCGAGCGCCACTGCACCGAGTGCCACGACCCCGGCCGCCCGCTCGACTTCACCGCGCCCGCGATTGCCGCCGCCGCGGTGGAGCTCATCCTCGTCGCGGCCCAGGGCCCGATGCCGCCGGCGCCTCGCGATCGCGTGAGCTCGGAGGAGCTCGCCGTCGTTCGCCAGTGGCGCGACGACGGCTTGCTCCCCTGAGCCGCCGGGCGACTACGACTTCGAGAAGTCGATCTCACACTCCATGTCCTGACCGACGATCGTCCACACCGTCGGCAACTCCGACGGATCGACGAGCGACTCACCGACCATCGTGATCTCTCCCGAGAACACGACGAGACCTTCCGATCGACACGTCGCGTTTCCCGTTCGATCGACCGCGACGCCGAGCGAACAACCGACGAGGACAAGAGACGACAACACACACATCACTGCTTTTTTCACTGTCTACGATTTTACGGATCGGTCTGACAGAACTGGTCAGAGTCGATTGCCGTCCGAAACCGCTTCACAGGCCTCCTGGGGTGCGTACCACCGAAGACATGAAGAAGATGTTGGTCGTCCTCATCGCGTTTTCGATGCTCGCCACCGGGATCCTCACCGCGCTCCCGCGCGCGGACGCGGAGGCACCGAAGCCCGCGGTCGCGGCCGCGACGGAGTGGCTCCACCAGGTCGACCGCGCGGACTACGCGGGCTCCTGGGACGAGGCGGCGACGTACTTCAAGGAGGCCGTCGGTCGCGACGCATGGGTCGCCCAGATCAAGGCGGTCCGCGCGCCGCTCGGCGACGTCGTGTCGCGCAAGGTGATCGGCGCGCGCGCGCTGTCGTCGCTCCCGGGCGCGCCCGACGGCGAGTACGTCGTCATCCAGATCGAGACCGAGTTCGCGAACAAGAAGAGCGCGGTCGAGACCATCACCCCGATGCGCGACGGCGCGCGCGGGTGGCGCGTCTCGGGTTATTACATTCGGTAGAACGAAGGAGGGCGGCCCGGAGGAGGAGGGCCGCCCGCGGGCTCAGGGGAGTCGGGTGAGCTCGAGCTCGTTGACGAACGGCGGCACCTCGCCGTCGCCCATCGCCGAGTCGCGATCGTCCACGCACCGGAAGCCGTACTGGCGCGCGAGCGCCTCGCCCGACAGGTCGTCCGGCCCCGACTGAACGCGGCGCGCGAAGGTCCCGAAGAAGTCGCGCTCGTCGTTGAGATCGGTCGCGTCGTCGCGGTAGCTGCCGCCGGCGAGCACGCCGATGTCCCCCGAGAACCCACCGCTCGCGTTGGTGAGGCACACCGGGTAGACGCCGAGCGGCAGGCTCGCGTGCGGCTTGTACTGGCCGTAGACGCACGCGAGGCCCTCGAGGTCGTCCGGGCACTCGGGCGGTTCCGCGACCGAGCTGGTCGAGCTCGTGCCGATGTTCGGGAGCTCGGCGATGCAGAACCACGGGAGGTCCGACGCGTTGCCGCGGCGGCTCGCGATGCGGTCACTCGTCCACTCGGAGACGTTGCCCATCAGATCGAAGATCGGCTTGTCCGCTTCGACGTTGTCCCGCGCGCCGCCGCCGGCCACCTGGCCGTTCGCGTCGAGCACCGGGTTGGGCTTCGTGGCCATGCAGCTCCCGCCGCCATGCACGGCGTCGGCGCAGGCGTCCGGCGGGCTCTCGCCGTTGGGGAACGGCAACAGCTGCGTCGGGTCGAGGCGCGCGCCTTCGCCGAGTCCGCCCTGACGAATCGCGATCGCCTCGATCATCGTCGGGAGGCGCCGCCCGATCCACGCGCAGAAGTTCTGCGCTTCGGACTGTGGGACCTCCACGACCGGGCACACGTCGAAGTCGTCCTCGACGCGGCAGAACTGCGCGCGCTCCGACTTCGCCGGGTCCGGGGTCCGGCACGCGCCGGAGTCGACGCACAGCTGGAACAGCTCGTTCGTCGCTTCGACCGTGTCGACGGTCAGCGCCTTCGGCGTCACCTGCACGAAGCAGTTGTGGGGCGTCAGCAGATCGATCTCCGCCGGCAGCAAGCCGTCCGTCGACAGCAGCGGCGTCGTGTCGGTCGCGGTCGTCACGGTCCCGAGGCGCGCGCACGCGGACTGCGCGTTGCGGCCTTCGTTGCGCGTGGAGTCCACGAGGTAGATGCGGGGCCCGTACTCGATCGTCGCTTGGTCGATGAGCGGCGGCGCCTCGCGCGACTCGACGCAGGCGGCGAGCGTCGCGAGGGTCCCGAGGGTGAGGAGCTTGCGAAGAAGCATGGTCTAGAACCTCCCCACGATACCGAAGCGGCCGCCGTCCGGGCTCGGCACGAGGCCGACGCCTTCGATCGTCACCCAGGGGGCGTCCGTCTCCTCCGGCAGGCCCGCGGTCACCGGCTTGGGCGGCACCGTCCGGAACCACTTGTACATGTAGAACGACAGGCCGCCCGCGACGAACACGCCGCCGGCGATCAGCGAGATGAGTTGCGTGAGGCGG
>JAUHYN010001242.1 GCA_030426505.1 bacterium
CTAAAGCTCTCGTTGGTCGCGCACAGCTCGTCGTACGTGCCGGTCGCGATCACCTCGCCGTGTTCGAGGAACACCAGGCGGTCGCAGCGCTTCACCGTGGTGAGGCGGTGGGCGATGATGATGAGCGTCTTGTCGCCCTGGAGCGCTTCGATGGCGCGGCTCATCTCGCGCTCGGTGCGGTTGTCGAGGGAGCTGGTCGCTTCGTCGAACACGAGGACGTCCGGGCGCGTGTAGAGCGCGCGCGCGATCGCGACGCGCTGGCGCTCGCCGCCGGACAGCCGCACGCCGCGCTCGCCGACGATGGTGTCGAGGCCGGCCTCGAGCTTGTCCACGAACGCGCCGAGCTGCGCCATCTTCATCGACTCCACGACGCGCGCCTCGTCGATGCGATCGTCCGGGACGCCCAGCGCGATGTTGCGGCGGAGCGTGTCGTCGATGAGGTAGATCGACTGCGGGACGAAGCCGATGCGGCGTTGCCACCGGCGGACGTCTTCGTGGATGTCCGCGCCGTCGACCGTGATGCGCCCCGCGGTCGGCTCGAGGAGGCCAAGGAACAGATCGACCAACGTGCTCTTGCCCGCGCCGGTCGCGCCGACGATGCCGATCGCCTCGCCGCGCTCGATGCGGATGGACACGCCTCGGACCGCGTCGCGCGCGCCGGTCGGGTAGCGGAAGGTGAGGTCCTCCATCGCGATGGCGTCGGCGAAGGGGAGGGGCTCGACGTCCTCGCCGTGCAGATCGTCGACTTTGCCGAGGACCTCCGCCCAGTCCTTGTGAATCTCGTCGACGGAGACCGCGCCGTAGCGAATCGAGTTCACGAAGTAGACCATCCGGTGGAGCGACGGGAGGATCCTGAAGCCCGCGTAGCCGAACAGCCCGAGCAGCGGCACGATCTCCTCCGCCGCGCCCGCCGTGTGGAACGCGACGATCACACACGACACGCCGAGCACGAACAGCGTCTCCACCAACAGGCGCGGCGCCTGCTCGAGCGCCGAGCGCCGCCACATCAGGCGCGACGCCGCCATCCGCAGCGCCTCGAAGCTCTCGTAGAAGTAGCGTTCGCGCCCGAGCACCTTCACCTCCTTCACGCCGCCGAGGCTCTGGTGGAGGTTCGAGAGGATCTGCGCGGACAGCTCGTGCTGTTGCTTGCCCCAGGTGCGGAACTGCCGGTGCGTGAGGCGGAGGAGAAGCCAGAAGAGGCCTCCCATCAGCAGGCCGGTCGCGAGGGTGACGCCCGGCGCCGCGACGACCAGCACCGCGAGGACCGCGAGCACGAGCATCGACTCCGTCGCCATCGACACGCTGCTCACGAGCACGCTCCGGAACGCGGCCTCCACGGAGTTACTCACGTTGCGGATGAGCTCGGCCGAGTTACGCGAGAAGTGGAACGCGTAGGGCGCTGAGAGGTATCCGCGCAGGAGCTTCGACGACAGGCTCGCCACGGAGATCGCGGCGCGCTTGTTCGCGATCCACACCTGCACGAAGAGCATCCCGTTCTTCGTGACGTAGAAGAGCGCGACCGCCGCCGCGAAGAAGACGACGAAGCGCTCGTCGCTCTCGAAGCCGAGGAGGTCGTAGACCATCGACAGCGTGGACTGCGTGTGGATCTGCTCCGGCTCGTCGATGACGCGGATGAGCCCGAAGATCAGCGCGGCGCCGATCGCCTCGAAGCCGGCGGTCACCAGCGACAACGGGATGAGGAGCGCCCAGCGCCTTCGCTCCTTCGCGTCGAGGAAGCCGAGGCAGCGCTTCACCGACTCGAGCGAGGTCGTGGGCAGCTGGGGTTGGCCGGGGGCGCTCACTCCTCTTGTCTCTGGAGCTCGACGAACACGCGGTACTCACCCGCGGGGTCTCGAGCGATCTCCCCGACCCATCGTTCGAAGAACGGGCTCTTGAACTCGACGATGAGGCGGTCGTCGAGTTTGTAGGGGAGGTCGACGGCGATCGGCGTCTTGCCGAGGATGTCCTGTCCGAACAGGACGAACACGCCCTCCGGGATCGTGTCGACGTACAGGCGCGTGGGCGTGGTGCTCGGCGCGACCGGAGACGCGAGGGGCCCGGCGAGCGAGACCAGTCGCATCTCCACGTGGACCTGACGCCGCTCCTTCGCGGTGAACAGCATCGCGAGGGCGGTGATGGTCCCGATGATCACGAACGCGGCGAGCGCGACGGGGATCGCGCGCGCGGCGGCGTCCGTGTGCGCGACGAGGCGGTGGATCTCGTTGGCGTCGACGCCCTCCGACGGGCGGCTCTTCTGTTTGACGACCGGGACGGGCTTCTTCTCGGACTTGCTCGCGTCGGAGTCGGCGTCGAGGAACGGGAGGAGATCGATCTCGTCGTTGGGGGACGGCGGGATCTCCATCGTCTCCTTCACGATGCGCGGCTCGCTCGAAGGATCCGGAGGCAGCGGCTCCGGCTTGCTCGCCGACGGCGCCATCCCGAGCTGCGCCGCGAGGTCGAGCATGGTCTCGCTCCCGGAGCGGCGTGGCGGGCGCGGAGGAGAGGGCGCGCGCTCGGCGGCGCTCACGCGGCGGCGCGTGATCGTGGGTGGCTTCTTGGAGATCTCGGGGAGCGATCCCTCGTGGAAGAGGTCGTACGGGATCGGCGCCTTC
>JAUHYN010001243.1 GCA_030426505.1 bacterium
GCCCTCGGGGGGCTGTCGATGGTCATCGCACTGCTCGCGGACGCGGCGCTCTTGCGTCGCATGAGTCGCGCGCGGAGGCGATGCTCGGACCCACCGCCGGTGACGATCCTCCGCCCGTTGAAGGGTCGCCACGACGACCTCGAAGCCAACCTCCTCGCCCTCCTCGCCCAACGGCTACCCAATCTTCGAGTGCGCTATCGCGCGCTCGAGGGCATAACTCGCGTGTCGCGGCCAAGCTTGGCCGCGAAGCGCTCGAGATACCCTCGCTTCCAGCTCGTCCTCGGCGCCGTCGACGCCGACGACCCCGCGCTCGAGGTCGCGAAGAGAGTCCGCGACTCACATCCGCACCTCGACATCCTCGTCGTCGAAGGCGCGCCACCGCTCGGCCTCAACCCCAAGGTCCGCAACCTCCACCAGATGGTGCGCTTCGCGAAGTACGACTGGGTGCTGATCTCCGACGACGACGTCCGCCCCGACCCCGACTACCTCGCGACGATCTTCGCCGACGTCGAAGACCGCGGCGCCGCGCTCGTCCACGCGATCGTCGCCGGCCAAGGTGAAGCGACGACCGGAGCCACGATGGACAACGTCCACGTCTCCACCGCCATCGCGGGCTCGGTCGCGCTGTGCGGGACGGTCGCCGACCACGCGACGGTGATCGGCAAGTCGATGCTCTTCCGGATGAGCGCGTTCGATCGCCTGGGCGGGTTCGCCGAAGTGAAGGACATCCTCGCCGAGGACTACGTCATCGGTCGCCTGTTCCAGAAGGCCGGCCTCCGCGTCGTCCAGAGCCCCTACGCGGTCTGCGCGCTCCGGCGCGGAGGTCGCGTGCGTGACTTCGTCGCGCGCCACGTGCGGTGGAGTCAGATGCGGCGACGCATCTCACCGGTCTCGTACCTCGCCGAGCCGCTCCTCAACCCGACGCCGTTCCTCGCGCTGTTGTGCGTGTTCTCGCAGGGCGTGGTGCCGCTCCTCGCGCTCCTCGGGATCGCGGCGAAGACAATCGCCGACGGCCTCGTCCTCGCGCGGATGCGCGGGCGCTGGCAGGCGACGCCGCTGCTCTTCATCCCGTTCAAGGATCTGCTGGTGGCGATCATCTGGGCGATCGCCGCGGTGCAACGCACGGTGGTGTGGCGCGGGCAGCGGTTCAGGATCGGCGCGATGAGTCGGCTGTCACCGTACGACGACGACACCGCGATCGCGGGACTCGACGCTTCGCACGTCGAGCCCTGACTCAGGCGAGCCCGAGGGCCGCGACCTCGTCTTCGTCGAGCCCGAAGAAGTGGCCGACCTCGTGGAGGATGGTCGTGCGGACTTGCTCGTCGAGCACCTCTTCTTCTTCGCCGAAGTCGGCGACGAGGTTGGCGACGAACAACACGATGCGCGTCGGCGCGGCGAACGTGTCGACGCCGTCGGTCGGCCCCTCGAACAACCCGTACGCGCGCGGGTCGAACGCTTCGGCGACGAGCGACTCCGGCGGGCGATCCGTGATCACCACCGCGACGTTCGACAGCCGCGACGCGAGCTCCTCCGGGAGCGACCCGAGCGTCTCCTCGGCGACGCGCGCGATGCGCTTCTCGTCGCTCGGTCGGACGAGGCGCTCCGCTTCGTCGAGCTCACGATCCAACGCATGCACGCGGAGCCACGCGCCGATCTGGGCGTCGCGCATGCCGAGGGCTTCGTACACGCGGCCGAGCGCGTGGTGCGGATCCGCGACGTCCGGAATCTCGGCGACCAACGCCTCGAGGATCGCGCGCGCGCCTTGGTCGTCGCTCCGCTCGTACGCGAGGCGCCCGGCGGCGTACCGCACCTCCGGATCGTCGGGATCGATCGCCTGGGCCGCGGCGAGCGCGGCCGCGGCGGCCTCGAGCGCGCCCTCGGCCAGGGCGTCGTCGAGGTCATCGAGGTGGGCGTCCAAATCGTCCAAGCGAGGAGCGTAGCAGGTTCGCACCTGGTGAAGTCACGCGCGATCGTGCGACGTTCGCGCCCGTGATGCAGGCCAATGGACGCACCGTGGGACTCGCCGCGCTCTTCGTGGCGCTCCTCGCGGGCTGCCCGAGCACCAAGACCGCCGGCCCCGTGATCGCGGAGGGGATGGCGTCGTTCTACGCGGACAGCCTCGCCGGCAACAAGACCGCGAACGGCGAGACCTACGACCCCGGCGCCGAGACCTGCGCGCACCGAAAGCTCGCGTTCGGGACGGTGCTGCAGGTCGAGCGCGTCGACAACGGCAAGACCGCAACGTGTCGCGTGAACGACCGCGGCCCGTACCACGACAAGCGCATCATCGACCTGTCGCGGTCCGTGGCCGAGTCGCTCGGGATCGAGGGCGTCGCGAAGGTGCGACTGAGGAAGCTCGCCGAGTAGCCGAGGCTACTCCTTCACCGAGTTGAAGAACCCCTTGGAGAAGATCGTGTCCGGCTCGTCCTTCGTGCCGAAGAGCAGGTCGAGGAAGCTCTGCGTCTTCTGGTCGCCGTAGATGTCGTTGAAGACGCCGTCCGAGTAGATCAGGTCGCTGCCGGAGCCGCCCATGATCTCGGTGAAGTTCGCGATGCTGACGATCGTGTCGTCGCCCGAGCCGCCGTCGATCGAGACGCCGTCCGCGTAGT
>JAUHYN010001244.1 GCA_030426505.1 bacterium
GCGAGCGCGCCGAACGTGAGGATCGCCGCGCCGAGCCCGAAGTACCCGATGCGATCCGCGAGCGCGGCGAGGCGCTCCTGCAGCGGCGTGGGGCCGTCCTCGTCGGCGGTGAGCGCGCGCTGGAGCGTGCCGACCTCCGACCCTTCCCCGACCGCTTCGATCAGCATCGAGCCCGAGCCGTTGGTCACGGTGGTGCCGCCCTTGATCTCGGCGTCGTCGGGGCCCTTGTCCACCGGCATCGACTCGCCCGTCAGCGTCGACTGGTCGACCGCGACGTCGGCACCCGTGATGAGCGAACCGTCGGCGGGGATCTTGTCACCCGAGTCGAAGTACACGACGTCGCCCACCACGAGGTCGTGGATGGAGACCTTCTTCACGTGGCCCTCGCGGAGGACCTTCGCTTCGATGTCGTCGCGGATCTTGTTGAGCTCCGAGAACTGCTTCGCCGCGCCGGCCTCGTTGACGGTCGTGACGAGCGACGCGATGAGCACCGCCGCGAGGATCGCGATGCCGTCGATGTAGTGCGGCTGGTACGACGGCTCGAGGCGCCCCTGGAGGAGCTCGACGCCGAGCGACAACAGCGCGGCGCCGATCAGGATGAGGAGCGTCTTGTCCGCGAGCGCCTCCGTGAACATCTTCCAGATCGGCTTCGTCGGGACCTCGGGCATCCGGTTCTCGCCGTGTTCGGCGCGGCTGGACTCGACCGCCTGGGCGTCGAGGCCTTGCTCCACGTCGGTACCGAGCGCAGAAGCGCGCTCGAGGGTGGCGGCGATGCGCTGCATGGACGCGGTGCCATACCGTATGCGCCGACCGTCGGCAAAGCCGACTGGTCGCGCTCGGGCGGTCCGTCGATGCTGCGACCGGGCGCGGCCGCGTCAACCGAATCGGTTCAACCGGGGTTCGCCGCCAGCCAACGCTTCGCGCGTTTGTGCCACTCGTTCGAAGCGCGCGTCATCTTCGTCAGGCGGAGGAAGATGCGTCGGGTCTTCGCGGGATCGGAGTCCTTCAGCACGTACCCGTCCCAGAAGATCTGCCGCGCCTTCCCGTTGAGCTCCGCGAGCCGCGTCTCGGCGAGGCGGTGCCCGGGCTTCGCGCGCACGGCTTCGGACAACAGCTGGAACGCCTTCACGTCGTCGCCGCCCTGGTAGGCCTCGATGCCCTTCAGGTACAGGCCGTCCGCGTAGTAGCTCTTCAACCGCTGGCGCACTTTGCCCTCGCCGCCCGCGACCTGCTTGTCGAGGTCGAGCGCCTGCGGGGCGATCTTGAGCAGCTCCGCCGCGGCCTTGTTCCGGTGCGCCTCGCGCGCGTCGGCCATGAACTTCTTGAGCTTCTTCATCCGACCCGCGTACTCCGCGGCTTCCGCCCCGCCCGCGGCCTCCGCCGCGTCGATCGCGGCGCCGATCTGGGCGTTCTTGTAGAGCGCGACGGCGCGCAACAGGATCGGGGGGATCGTGAATTTCTTCTTCGGGCGCGGCTTCGGCTTCGCGCCCGCGCGCGCCTCTTCGATCTCCTGCTTCAACAGCAGCGCGCTCCGGAGCCCCGGGAACTGATCGAGCGCCTGGTCCGCGAGGGCGTCGGCTTCGTCGAACTCACCCGCGTCGAGTTTGTCCCGACCGCGCATCACGATCTTCTCGGCGAGGACGCGCTGGTACTTCTTCTTCCGCTGCTGTGCGTCCGACGAATAGACGCTGTCCGGGTCGACCTTCTCGAGCGCCTCGATCGCTTCGTCGTACTGGCCCTCTTGCGCGAGCAGCCGCGCGGCCTCCAGCTCGTTCCAGACGCCGAGCTCCTTCGTGCAGTGGACGAGGTAACGCTCGGCCGGCTCGTAGCCGGGGCGCACTTCGAGCACGCGGCGGAACAACACGTTCGCGTCGCCGCAGCGCTTCGCCTTCACGAGCGCGATGCCCTGCAGGAACTCGCGGTTCGCGCGCGCGAGCGCCATCGCCTCGGTCTCGCCCGCGCGGTACAGCTCGTACGCGACCCACCCGCCGATCCCGAGCGCGACGACCGCCACGACCACGCCGCCGATCGTGGCGAACCGCTTGAGCGCCGCACCCGGCGCCGGGACGTCCGAGGGCGGCGGCCCCCCGAGATCCGGCGCGACTTGGACGGACGGCTCCGCGACGGCGACCGAAGACTTGCCGGTGAGCGGCGCGAACCCGTCGTCGTCCATCGCGGGGTCGCCGACGATCGGCTCGAGCGGGAGGTCCTTCGGGATGGGGTGCGCCGCCGCGGTGGGGGGCGCCTCGTTGAGCTCCACGAACCGGAGCGTGCGCTCGCCGATCGTGATCTCGTCACCGGGCGACAGCTCCTCGCGCTCCACCCGGGCGCCGTTGAGGTAGGTGCCGTTGCCGCTGCTGAGGTCGTACAGGACGAAGTGGTCGCCCTCGAGCGCGAGCTTCGCGTGGCGCCGCGAGACGGCGATGTCCGACATCATCAGCTCGCAGTCCTCGTCGCGGCCGAGGACGATTTCGGGCGTCTTGAACGCCCACTCCATCCCGATGTCCGGCCCCGCCACGATGATCAGGCGGCACCCCTTGGGCGGGGCGGCCTCGGCCTCGACCTTCGCGCGGGTCTCCGGGGCGCCGTCGACGATCTCCGCGAGCTCC
>JAUHYN010001245.1 GCA_030426505.1 bacterium
ACATGTCCCTCATCGGGCCGCGCCCGCCGGTGCCGTACGAGGTCGACGTCTACCGCGAGTGGCACCGTCGCCGCTTCGAGGGGCCGCCGGGGATCACCGGTCTGTGGCAGGTCTCCGGCCGCAACCGCCTCAGCTTCGACGAGATGGTGAAGCTCGACATCGAGTACCTCGAGAACTGGAGCTTCATGCGGGATCTGAAGATCCTGTGGCGCACGATGGGCGTCGTGCTGTTCGACCGCGCCTATTGATGTGCGGACCTCCCGACGGGAGGTCCTGGACTCGCCCATCGCACTCCCGCGGGGGACGCGTTAGCATCCGTCGCGATGTCCGACGGCCAGACCATCGAGTATCGCCCCGCGAGCGTCCCGGTCCGGAGCCTCGCGGTGGAGGTCGTCACCGGACCCGACGCAGGGCGCGGTAAGACGAACGTCGGCAAGTTGAGCATCGGCACGAGCGAGGCGAACGACCTCGTCCTCTCCGACGAGACCGTCTCCCGCTACCACGTCGAGCTGTCCCACGTGGACGGCCGCATCCAGGTCCGGGACCTCGATTCGACCAACGGCACCGTCATCGGCCGCGCGACCCTCGGCACCGCCTTCGTCGAACCCAACGCCGTCCTCAAGCTCGGCAAGACCGAGATCCGCGTGCTCGACGGTGAGACGGTCCCGATGGAGCTCATCGCGGGCGAGTCCTTCTCTGGCGTGCGGGGCAAGACGGCCGCCATGCGCGCGCTGATGCACAAGGCCGAGAAGGTCGCGCAGACCGACGCCTCGGTCCTCCTCCAGGGCGAGACCGGCACCGGCAAGGAGGTCTTCGCGCGCGCGATCCACGAGTCGAGCCTCCGGGCGAACGGGCCGTTCGAGACCGTGGACTGCGGGTCGCTCCACTCGTCGCTCATCCAGAGCGAGCTGTTCGGGCACGAGCCGGGCGCGTTCACCGGCGCGAACGACCGCTACATCGGCGCGTTCGAGCGCGCGAACGGCGGGACGATCTTCCTCGACGAGATCGGTGAGCTGTCGTCGCAGCTGCAACCCATGTTGCTCGGCGCGCTCGAGCGGCGTTCGTTCCGGCGCGTGGGCGGGTCCGAGCCGATCGAGGTCGACGTCCGCGTGATCACCGCGACGAACCGCGAGCTGCGCGAGGCGATCAACAAGGGGACGTTCCGCGAGGATCTCTACTTCCGCATCGGCGTCGTCACGCTGCACCTCCCCGCGCTGCGCGAACGCGCCGGCGACATCCCCATGCTCATCGAACACTTCGCGCGCGCCGCCGGACACGACGTCGGATTCGACGAGCTCGTGGATCCGGACGAGGTCGACGCGTTGATGCAGTACACCTGGCCGGGCAACGTCCGCGAGCTGCGGAACTTCGTGGAGGCGACGCTCGCGATGGGCGAGGCGCCGAAGCTCGAAGCCCACGACGACGACCAGGACGAGGCCGCACCGGGAGGCTGGTCGAAGCTCGGGCTCGAGTCGCTCATTCGTCGCCCGTACAAGGAGGCGCGCCGGCTGGTGCTCGACGAGTTCGAGGACTTGTACTTCGCGGCGCACCTCGAGCGCGCGAACGGCAACGTGGCGAAGGCCGCGCGCAACGCCGAGATGAATCGCTCGTACCTCCTCGATCTCCTGAAGCGCCGCGGCATCCGCTGAGCGAGTCCGCGTGACCCGGCTGACCTATCAGCTCCACGAACGCATCGGCCGCGGCGCGACCGCGGAGGTGTTCGCGGGCGTCGGTCGGGGCGAGCTCGGCTTCGAGAAACAGGTCGCGATCAAGCGCCTCCTCGAGATCCACGGCGACAACGAAGCGTCGATGAAGCAGTTCGTCGCCGAAGCGCACCTGGTGAGTCAGCTGAGTCACCCAGGCGTCGTCGAGGTGATCGACTTCGGCGTCTGGGACGGCCTTCCATTCCAGGTGATGGAGCTGATCGAGGGGCTCAACCTCGAAGAGGCGCTCTCGCGCTCGCCCGGCCGGAAGGCGCCGCTCGACGTCGCGTTGCACATCACCCACGACGTCGCGATGGCGCTCGACTACGTCCACCACGCGGTGAACGAGGAAGGCAAACCGCTGCGCATCGTCCACCGCGACATCAACCCGAGCAACGTGATGGTGACTTGGACCGGGCACGTGAAGGTGACGGACTTCGGCATCGCGCGCGCCTTCCGGAGGCGCCGCTACACCGAGGCCGGCGTGGTGCGCGGCACGGTGCAGTACATGGCGCCGGAGCAGCTCCGCGCGGAGCCGGTCTCCGCGCGCACCGACATCTTCGCGCTCGGTTGTGTGCTGTTCGAGCTGGTCGCGGGCGCGAGCCCACTCGAAGAGACGCTCGTGCGCGAGGACATCGTCGCGGGCCAGAGCATCGACCTCGCGGCGCTCCCGGAGGCGGTGCGTCCAGTCGTGGAACGCGCGACGCGCGTGCGCCCCACCGACCGCTACGCGCGCGCGCTCGACCTCGCGGAGGCGTGTCAATCCATCTTGCAGACGCTCCCCGCGCGCGAGGCAAGACGCGCCACCGAAGAGTGGCTCTCGAGCCTCGACGACGACGGCGCGACGGAGCCCCCGGAGCCGTACGCGATCGACCTGGTCCCGAGCTTCGACGGCGAGA
>JAUHYN010001246.1 GCA_030426505.1 bacterium
CGATCGATGTGGAGCGCGGGCGGCTCTTCGCCGAGGAGCGCCTGCGTCGAGTCGTCGATGGTGATGTCGTGCGGGTCCATCGAGATCCCGAGCGACTTCGTCTTCGCGCTCTGCGCCTGCTCGACGATCGCGGCGGTCGGCCCCGTGAGCGGATCGACCTCCTTCGAGCCCGGCCGCACGTACTCGAGGAACCCGACGCCGTCGATCAGCTCCATCGTGTAGAACCACGTCTCGCCCTCGGCGACGAGCTCGTGGAGCGTGACGAGGTTCGTGTGGCTGACGTCGGCGAGCGCGCGGAACTCGCGCTTGAAGCGGTACACCGCGCCGGGGCTCATGCGCAGCAGGGTCTTGAGCGCGACGTTGCTCGCGCGCTTGCGGTCGTAGACCTCGTAGACGACACCCATGCCGCCTTCGCCGATGCGGCGCTGAACGCGGTAACGTTCGGTGCCCGCGAACTCGTGCGGTTTGAGGTCGGCCACGGCGCTCGGGGTCAGTCGCCGTCGTCGGCGTAGCGCGCCTTGAGCAGGTACGCGGCGCACTCGGCGGTGCAGGGCTTGGCGTACCCGAAGCGGGACTCCATCACCTCGATCGTCCGCTTGGCGGCGCCGCGGGACTCGTCGTTCGCGTTGACGTCCTCCTCGTCCACGAGGAGATCGAGGAGCGTGCGGAGGTTCTTCGCGATGACCTTCCGCTGCTTCGCGAAGTAGTCCGACTCCATCTTCTCGATGTAGTGCGCGAACAGCGTGCGGTAGTTCGGCGTGACGCCGCGGTTCTCGAGCGACCACGCGCCGATGCGCCCGATGATCGCGCGGCGGAAGTCCTCGCGGCTCTCGCCTTCACCCAGGATCAACGACTCGACCTCCGACATGAGCTCCGTGTCCGGGTCCACGTACTTGCCGGTGATCTTGTCGAGGAGCTTCTCCTTCTTCACGTGGTGCGACACGTGGATCACGTACTTCGTGAACAGCTCCTCGTACTTCGCCTCCTCGACGAGGCCCATGCTGGTGCGCACCTCGTCGTCGAGGAGGTCGAGCCACCAGTCGTGGACCGCGTGGATGAAGTGCGCGTTCTCGTGGAAGCCGTGGCGCGGCTCCTGTTTGAGGAAGTCGTATAGCGAAGGGTCGCTCACGAGCTCGCGCAGCTCATCGAAGATCGGGAGTGGGCTGAGGCACCGGTACTCGGGCCGGTGCGCGGCGTTGAGGATCAACGTGCGGATCTCGCGCGCCGACGCTCCGAGCTGACCCTCGTAGCGCGCGACGTTCCGGTATTCGTCTTCGATCTGCGAGACCGCGCGGAGCAGCTCGCGGCCCTCGTTCGCGCTGCACCACGAAGGGAGCTCGGCGTTGTCGTACAACCGCAGCTTCTCGAGGGGGGAGAGGCGCTTGATCGTCTCCTCGATCTTCTTGTCGTAGTGCTCCGGGTTCGGCCACTTCAGGCGCGTGAGCACGGCCCACATCGCGGCGACCTCGACTACGTGCGGCGCGAGGGGCTTCGCGATCGTCTCGTTCGTGATCTGCCGCTCGTAGATCTTGATCTCGTCCGAGTAGCGCCGCAGGTACGGCACGCGCACGAGCTCGATTCGCCCCTTGAAGCTGTTCCAGTCCGGGTGCTGCTTGAACGCCGAGAGCTGGTCCTCGTTGCTCGACGCGATCAACAGCTCGTCGAGCAGGATCTTGAAGTGGGGCAGGGAAGCCGTCGCCTCCTCGCTCGTGGAGAGCAGGTACTTGAACGCCTCCACCGGGCGCTTGAGGAGATCGGCGAACTCCAGCATCCCGCGGTTCGCGTTGACCAGCGGGCCACCGATCTCGAACAGCGGCACGGACTGGAGCGCGCGCGGCAGGTTCGCGATCGAGCGGTCGGCGGTGATCTGCCGCGCGTCGGCGTCGACGTGCATCTGCGGCTCCACCGTGGCCACGCCCTTGCCGTACGAGACCGACACGTAGAAGCGCTCGACCTGCACGTGCTTGAGCACTTCGCTGTGGTCGCCGTCGTTCGCCATGAGGAGCGCGTCGTAGATCGCGCGATCGCGCGGCGACAGATCGCCCTCGAGGATGTACTTCGAGACCACGAAGTCGGGGGAGAGGCGCCCCTCCTCCTTGAGCTTCGCGATCAGCGCGGCGCGCTGCGGCTTGGGGAGGAAGAAGATCGGGTGGTCGCGCAGCTCGCAGGGGAGGCGCGCGTCGATCTGCTCCGACGACAGGTGCGCGTAGCTCGTGCTGGTGTCCGCGCGCTCGTCGCGTGACGCCCCGAAGCCCAGCGTGCCCTTCTCGATCTTCTCGGAAGGGAAGATCCACGCGTACGAGTACAGCGCCCCTTCGGTGGTGTGGGAGTACTGCTCCATCGCCGCCTGGATGCAGTGGATGATCGAGCTCTTCGCGGAGCCGTTCGGCCCGTGCAGGAGGATCAGGCGCGAGACCTTGCCGTCGCGGACGAAGTTGGTGACGAGCCGGTAGATCTCCTGCTGCACCGGCTCTTGCCCGGCGACCCGCCCGTCGCCGTTGGACCACGGCGCGTCGAACAGGTTGTAGCGGGTGACCTTCCCGCGCGGCAGCGCCCGCTCGGTCGTCCCGTAGTGGTGGAACACGTCGCGGACGTACTG
>JAUHYN010000099.1 GCA_030426505.1 bacterium
ACTTCGAAGCCGCGGACGTCGGCGAGGACGACGTCGATCAGGTCGACGGTCGAGCCTTCGCGGAAGGCGAGCACGCCAGTGCCGTGCATCTCCCAGAACACCGTGCGTTCGAAGCGGAGCGAGCCGCCGTTCGCCGCGTCCGCGCCGTGCCCGTACTGCCCCGTGTCCTCCCAGCTCCTCGACTCGCGAATCACGCTGTCGATGAACTCCGCGTGCGCGCCCGACACGCCGATCGATGCGCCCTGAGCGCGCTCGATCAGGACGCGCTCGCCGTACACTTCTGCGCCGTCCGTCGCGTAGATCGCGCTGACGCCGGGCGCGACGGACTCGCGGAGCACGACGTCTTCGAGCCGCACGATCGCGCCACTCGCCGCGCGGACCGGTGAGAAGGTGTACTCGCGGACCATCCCGCGCACGAGGCGCACCTCGCCGCCGGAAGCGAAGACGCCGTTGTTGGTGATCGTGTCGAAGAGGAAGCCCGTGATCGTGACGCGGCCGCCGCTGACCGTGAGCGGCGCGCCATCGTGTTCGATCGCGGTGACGTCGGCGAGGTCCACGACGCCGCCGCGGACGAACAACCCGAAGCTCGCGCGGCCGAGATCCACGCGTGCTCCGCGCAGCTCGCCGCCGTCCACGGAGATCGCGTAGGACGAGCGCGACGCGAACACGACGCCGTCGAGGCGGAGCAGCCCACTGCGGAGCTCGACGCTGCGCGTGCCCTCGACGCGGAGGTTCTCGAGCGCGACGGCGGTCGACGTGACGGTGAAGGTGGTGCCGGGGCCGTCGACGATCGTCTCCGCGATGCACGCGCCGCGGATCGTGACGGGGCGATCGAGCGTCACGCGTTCGACGACGCGCCCGCGCGCGAGCGCGATCGTCGCGCCGTCCGGTGCCGCGGCGAGGGCTTCGGCGAGGCGCCCGTACGGCGCCGCGATCGTGCCGTCGCCGTCGACCGCGCTGGGGTCCACGTAGATCGCGTCGGTCGGCGCATCACCGAACGCACCCGCGGGGCACGCGGTACCCATCGGCGCGCAACCCACGGTCCCGGGGAGGTGTTGTTCGCCGAGGGGACAGTCGTCGGGTACGCGCGTGTCCGCGTAGGGCTCGCAGACGTCGACGTCGTCCGGGCCGCGCGCCGCCCCGGTCGACCAGCCGTCGGGACACACCATTCGCGGGGGCTCGGGCGGGAGCGGCGTCTCCGGCGGCGTGGGCGGAGGACACGGCGTGACACACAGCGGTGCTTCGCCGTTCGCCGTGCGCTCTCCGACGTAGCACCCGCCGCGGCCGAGACAGTCCGCGGCCGTCGTTCGTTTGAAACGAAACGCCGAGACGATGTCCGGGAACGACTCGAGCTCTTCCCACGCGCCGGTGTCGCGCCCGCGCACGAAGCGACGGTGTTGGTAGTCGGCGGGCGTGAGGAACTGGCTCGCGGTGTTGTTGTCGCGGATCGGATCGAGCGGGCCCTCTTCGATGTCGAGCATCGACAGCGGCGCGGTGTACTGCAGCGCGTACAGCGTCACGTCGGTCTCGGGATCGTCGATGGTGGCACGCACCGGCACGCCACCCGCCGCGTCATACGCGGTGGCCGCGAGCACGCCGTTGTCCTCGACGAGGACGACGAGGCCGCGGGTGTCCGGTTCGAGCGGGAGGAACACGTCGACCGGGCCCTGGCAGGCGAGCGCGCCGAGGAGCGCGACGGGGGTGACGCGGGACGCGCAGGTCACGGGCATGCATCTTAGCGGGCCTCGGCGCGGGGCGAGAGAGCGGCCCGGGGCGCGGCATCGCAGGGATCGCCGGATCGGGGATACGCGGAGACCACGTATTCTGCCCAGAGGAATTCACGTCATGAAACTTATCGCATGCGTGAGAAAGAAGATTCTTTTCTTCCTCTATTGAGCCACCTAACATCGCCCGCGAAATGCGGCCGCCTACCCACCTCGTGCTCGGATTCTTGTTCGGCGCGTTCTTCGGGTCTCTCGTCCTCCTCGGTCCGACCCGGATCGAACACCTGTACTGCGGGGCAGTCTCGTGCCCCATCACCCGGAGCCTCGACGACGTGTGCGAGATCGCGACGCGCGCCGAAGGACTGCCGCCTGTCCAAAGGGCCAGCTTCCTCGCGCGGGAGTTCTCGTCGCAGTGGCCGACCGATGAATCCGTCGAGCTCGCGCAGGTCGTGGGGACGAGCGCGCCCGGCGAGAAGTACGACGCGATCCTCGCCGCGCTCGATGCGGCGGGTGAGACCGGGTGGTCGTGCGACGCCATGACGCGCCTCCTCGCGGCGCCGGTCGCGGCCTCGATGAAACACATCACGGTGGACGGGCGCGTCGTCGCCGAGCTCGAGGATGGTCGCGTCGGCGGGCACGACCTCGAGACGAGCGCGCTCGTCATCGCGCCGCTCTACGAAGCGCTCCGCAACCGCAAGCCCGGCGCGCTCACGCTGGGCGTCCACCCCGCGCTGCCGTTCAAGACGATCGCGCAGATCATCTACACCGCGGGCCTCGCGGATCACGAAGCGATCGATCTCGTGCTCCTCGACCTCAACGTCCCGAAGGTCCGCATCGCGCTCGCGCCGTACGGCACGTGCGTCGACTGCCTCGCCGAGCTCGACGAGATCCGCGTGAGCGACTCGCAGGCCGCGCCGATCCTCGCGGTGCTCGGACGCCGCACCACCGCGCGCACCAGCCCGCGCATGCTCGGCGAAGACGCGCTGCGCCTCGTGGCCGCGCTCGGCAGCGACGGCGACGCTTGGATCGCCGCGCGCGGCGGCGTGCTCGCGCCGCGCGTCGGTCCGGACTTCGGCGCCACCGTCCCGCGCGGTCGCAACGGCCCCGAGTTCGGCGAGCTCCGCGCGCGCCTCGAGCAGGTGCGCCAGTCCTACCGCGACGAGAGCGGCGTCGTCGTCACGGCCGACCTCGAGACGCGCGCTTCCCAGCTGCACCGCATGCTCGCGCAGATCGTCGGACCGGAGCCGGTGTTCGAGACCGCGATGCTCGCGATCCCGGTCGCGCTCTTCGACTCGCACGCCGTCATCGCCGAGGTGTTCCGGGACGCCGCGGGCGTCCGACTCAGTACGCGCGGCCAGCTCACGCGCCCGGTCGGCACGGAGGCGCCCGTGTACGCCAGCGCCCCGGCCCCCGTCGCCGCGCCCACGAAGGCGACGTCGCGCCGCGCCAAGCGTCGCGCGAAGAAGGAGCGCGCGGTGAAGGTCAGCCGCGCCGCGCTCGCGCGGACGTTCCAGCCGCACCTCGCCGAGGTTTCGCGCTGCTACCGGCAGGGCCTCGCGCGGACGCCGAGCCTCGCAGGCCGCGTCGTGCTCCGACTCCAGGTGATGCCGAACGGGCGCCTCGAGAACGTGCGCGCCGACGATCAGTCGCTCGGGGACGCCACCGTCGCGCGGTGCATCGAGGCGGCGGCGAAGGACTGGCGCGTCGAGCCGCTCGCCGATACGCCGGTCTCCGTCGCCTACCCGCTCGTCCTCGAGCCGCGCTGAAGATTCACTGCACGTCGAGGCGGACACCCGTCCCCGCGAACGTCGTCCGTACCAAGACCTCTTCCAGCGGTAGCTCCGGCGCGAGTTGGACGGCGAGCGCCGCGTCCGAGAACGCGCCGTCGATCGCCGAGACGCCCGCGCGCCCCCGCAGCGACATGCCGATGCCCGGGGTCTCGGCGACCGTGTAGCGCTCGAGCGCGAGCGCCGCGAGGTTGTTGACCACGATGCCCGACGCCGCGACCGGGACGCCGATCGCACAGAACGCGGAGCCGTCGTCCGTCGATTCGGTCCCGACCAGCCCGTCGATCGCGACGTCACGCGCGACCGCCGTGCTGTCGCCTTTGATACAGAGCGCGCCGCCGCGCGTGCGCGTGACCGCGACGCGGTCCAGCTCGGCGTCGCCGAGGCTGTCGGTGCGCACGCCCATGAACGCGTCGTCGACCGTGACGTCTTCGACGCGGGCCACGGCGCCGCCGGAGATCAGGACGGCGAAGTTGTCGATGTCGCGGACGCGGACACGCTCAGCGCGGACGTCGACGCGGCCGCGGAAGTAGACACCGAACGCGTCGAGATCCCAGCGCGGCCCGATGCGCTCCACGTCGAGGTCCGCGACGTAGCCGGTGGTGGTCGGTCCGGGCGGCGGCGACGTGTCGCCGAGGATCTGGAACCCCGAAGCGAGCGCGCCGCTCACGCGGACCCCGCGGAGGTCGAACGTCGCACCGGAGTAGATGGAGACGCCGACCCCCGAGCCGTCCGGCGATCCCGTGCGCGACTGCGTGTCGATCACCGCGAGGTCCCTCGCCTCGAGGTGCGTCCCGACGCCGAACACCGCGACGCCCGCTCCGCGCGCGCCTTCGACGCGCACGCGTGAGAGCGAGACGTGCGAGCCCGCGACGACGTCGATCGCGGGCGTGACGTCGAGGAGCCGGCGAATCGAAGCGTCCGTGAGCGCGACAGTTCCGGTCTGGACGTCGATCGCGTTGCCGCGCGTGTCTTCGATCGAAGCCCGCGTCAGCTCGATCGTCGCCGCGCCCGTCGCGGACACGGCGTCTCCACGCGTGTCGGCGACGAACACGTCGGTCAACACGATCTCCCCCAGCGCGCGCGCGCGGATCGCCGGTCCCACGTGGCCGTAGAGCGCCACGGCGTCGCCGACGACGCGACCCTGTTCGCTGGCGTCGACGCCGCCCGGATCGCCGTTGCCGGCCGCCTCGCTCAGGATCACGCGCGACAGCGTGACCTCGGTGCCGAGGCCCGTCGCCCAGAGGTCGCGGCCCCGGACGCGCACGACGACGTCGGTGAGCGTCACCTTCGCGCCCGCGCCGAACAGCCACGCCGCCTCGCCCGCGCCGCGGACGACCACGCGCTCGGCGTCGACCTCCACCGGGCCGATGCCCCGCACGATGCCGGACGAAGAGGTCTGTTCGATCGCGAGGTCGCGGAGCACGAGCCGGTCCCCCGGGGTGGTGGCGAGCGTCTCGATCGCGATCCGCGCGCCGCGGACGGTGAGGTTCGCGATCGTCGCCGCGCCGTTCGACGCGATCGTCACGCCGTTGGGCGCCTCCACGATCGTCGACTCGACACACGCGCCGAACAACGTCACGCCGTCCTCGAGCGCGACGTTCTCGGCGTAGGTCCCCGCGGCCAACGCGATGACGCGCGCGCCGCTCGTCATGTCGATCGCCTCTTGGATCGCACCGTACGGCGCGGCGCTCGTACCGTCGCCGCCCACCGCACCGGCGCGCACGTAGACGATGGCACCGGACGGGAGGGCGTCGGACCACGCGCCGGGCGCGGGGCAGGCGCTCCCCACGCGCGAACACGCGGAGGCCGAGACCCACTGGGCCTCGTGCGCGAGGCACGTCACGCGCGCGGGCGGCTCGCAGCGTCCGTCGACGGCGGCCCAACCTTCGGGGCACGTTGCGAAGTCCGGGGCCGTGACGGCGGCCGGCGGATCCGGTGGCGTGGGCGCCGCGCTCGGACACGGCGCGGTGCAGACGCGCGCCGCGATGTCCTCCGGTCTGGCGTAGCAGCCCGCCTCGCGTTCGAAGCAGGCGTCGAGCGGGAGGCCCGATCGCCTCAACGGCGCGACGTCGGGGTGGTCCGCGTCCACCGGTTCGAACGCGACGGCGCCATCCGCGAGGCGCCCGTGGAACAGGCCGAGCGCCGCGGGGAACGGCCGCGACGCGTCGCCCTCCGCGAGCTCGATCGGCCCCGCCGCGAGACCGAGCGCGTCGAGCGGTCGATCGAAGAACATCACGACGACGTCGGCCCCGGCACGCGCCGCGACGGGTGGCGGCGGCGCTTCGAGCTCGAACGCGCGCGCCGCGCGGCGGCCGTCGCTCGTGATCGCGAGGACACCCGAGCGGGCTTCCGTGGGGGCTTCGGGGAGCGCGACCGGCGCGGTCGCGTGACAGGCCACGACCAAGGTCGCTCCCCAGAGACCGACGCGCCGCACGGCGGCATCTTCCGCGCGCACGGCACCCGTCGCAACCCGGGCTGCGCTATGCTCTCGCCGCGATGCGATTCCGCGGATGGATGGGTGCGTTGTTGCTGGCGTCGTGCGCCGGGACGCAGGCCGCGGATCCGAGCGGGCGCGCCGGACCGGCGACCGCGCTCGACTACTACCCGGTGCGCGAAGGGAACGCGTGGGCCCACGACGTCATCGACCACCGGCTCGACGGCCAAGGCCCCGTCCTCGTCACGTCGCGCATGGTCGACGTCACCCCGACGGAGTTCACGATCGACTCGGTCCGCGAGCGCGTCACGTACGACCTCGTCGCCGACGGCATCTTCAAGCCGCAGTCGCAGTACCACCTCCTCAAGGATCCGATCGAAGCGGGGGCGCGCTGGCCGATCCCGATCGGGGGCACCGTGCGCATCGCGGAGGTCGGCGTGGCCACCGAGGTCCCCGCCGGCAAGTTCGAGGACTGCATCGTCGTCATCGAAATCCTCGGCGACATCCACAAAGTAGAGTGGACCTACGCCCGGGGCGTCGGCCCGGTGCGCATGCGGGTGTACGATCTCCGTGAAGGGGAGCCCGAGCTCGTGATCGAAGGCCAACTGAGGAGCTACCTCACCGAACCGCTCGACCTCCCCGAGGAAGGCGTCACCCCGCCGTGAGACGCGCCGCCCTCGCCCTCGCGACGCTCGTCGCGTGCCACCCGGTGGAGCGCGCGAGTGCGCCGGAGTTCGGCGACGCGAAGTCCGCGTTGCTCCTCGCGCTCGGCGGACAAGAGACCCACGCGATCGCCGTCGCCGCCGGGAAAGACGGCCTGCAGCTCCCGCCGCTCGTCCAGAAGAGCGACCTCGAGCTCTGGGCGCTCACGTTCGCGTGTTCGCTCGACCGCACCGGCCTCGCGCCCGGCGAGCTCGAAGTGCGCAGCGCGGCCGGCGGCGACGGGTTCGGGTTCGATCCCCTCGCGAGCTACTACGCCCCGCTCGCGACCGACGACGCCGTGCAGTGGTCCGCGACTCCGTTGACCGACGATGCGAGATCCGTGCTCACGCGCCTCCCCGCGACGGACGCCTGCACGACGGCGGGCGCGTTCTCATCACCGCGCCGCGTGCTGCTCCCGAGCGACGAGACCGAGGTCTACGCCTTCGCGGTCCGCGTCGACGAAGACCGCGCCGTGGTCGCGGCGTACAGCGGCAACTACTTCTGGATCACGCGCGCCGGCACCGTCGAGCGCTTCACGCTCGACACCGGCCGCCCGCTCGTCGCGGCGTTCGTGCGCGACGACGGCCTCACCTTCGCCGTCGACCAAGCGGGCGCGACGTACGCGGGGAACTTCGACGAAGGCTTCACTTCCCTCGGCGTCACCGCAACCACCGCCATCGGCTCCGTCGCCGGCCAGCTCGTCGGTCCGAAGTCCGACGCCGAAGGTGAGTTCGAGTTGTTCCTCGCGACCAACGGCGAGCGCCGCGGTTTCGCGCGCTTCGACGGCGAGCGATGGACCGCGCTCGGGAGTCGCCGCATCGGCCGCTTCGAGCCGGTCATCTCCGTCGCCTGGGTCGGGCCCGGCGAGGCGGTGTCGTTCGGGATCCAGGACGCGCAGACGGCGTCGCGGTACCGCGACGGGCGCCTCGTCGAGGAGTCGGTCGGGACCAGGAGCTCGGTGGTGTCGGTCCACCAGCACCCGCGCTACGGCACCGTCGCGACCGTCAGCAGCGGTCGCGTGTACCACCACGACGGCACCCAGTGGAGCAACCTGTTCGACGCCGGTGACTACGCGAACGCCGCCGCGCCCGTCGGCGCCGCGATCTGGGTGACCGCGGTCTTCGACTTCAGCCCGCCCGCGAGCGCCGCGCTCTTCTGGGACGACGCGCGAGGGACGTGCGGTGAGGTCCAGGTCGACGGCTTCAACCGCGACCTCGTCGCGCTCGACGACACCACCTACCTGCTCGTGAACCAGATCGACTTCAACGGGACGTTCTTCGTCGACGTCATCGATCTCGAGGTCCCGTTCGTCGACTGCGGGGCCCCGCAATGAGCTACGGTTCGATGACGAACGCGTCCTGCACCCAGCGCCGAATCGCACGCGCGAACTCGGGATCGAGCGGTCGATCGTCCGCGTAGGGATCGCGCGCGGCGAGCGCGGCGAGGTCGAGCGGCTCCAACCCCATCCCCGTCACGAGCAACGGCGCCGTGTCCTCGAGGGGATCGACGTGCCCCGACGGCACCGGCGGGAACGTCACCGCTCCGACCGGGTTCGCGAACGCGACCGTCCACCGCGAAGGGACATCGAGCCGGGCGTACGTGTCCGTGCCGGGCGCAAAGTGCAGCTCGACGCGACGCCCGGAAGTGGTGATCGTGGGCAGCGCCGGCATCGGCCCGACGTCGATCGTCGTGCTCGTCGTCGCGGGCTTCACGACGACCGTCGAGAACGCGCCGCGGTCCTGCGACTGCTGCCACTCGGTGACCGTCCCTCCGTACGTCGCGCCGGCGAACGGACCGGTGAGCGCCGGCGCCATCGCGACGAGCGCGGGATTCGGATCTTGGTACGTCACGCGACGCGCGAGCTCGACGAGGTGATCGTCGGGCATCACGACGAACGCGTACATGCGCTTCTCGATGAGGCCGAGCGACGCGCCGTGCCGCACGACGATCGGCGTGTCGAGCGGTCGCTCGATCGTCATCCGACGCCCCATCTCGATCTCGTCGGGCTCCAGGCTCAGCCCGGTCGACACGCCGACGTGTGTCAGGAGCAGCTGATCGCCCTCGAGCGTGCCGCCCCACACCACGAGGCCACGCGTGTACGGCGCGTCGAACAGGACGTCGTAGCCGATCAGGTTCGCCATCGTCGGTCCGCCGAGCGCGGCGACGTTCGTGCGGAACGGAGCGCCCCCGCCGCGCGGCGCCTGGGTGTAGAGCCCGCGGAACACGTCGGTGCGGATCGGCTCCACCACGCCGACGCGCGCGCGCGACGCCGACGACGAGGTCAACACTTCGAAGCCATCCACGATCCCCACTGCGCGCCCCGGGCGCAGCACTGGCGCGCCGTCCCCGCGTTCGACCATCGGCATCGTGATGCGACTCCGATCGAAGCCGACGACCGTACGAAACGCATACGTGTCCGCGAACACGCTCACGGAGACCGTGCCGGTGAGCACGGCGTCGGTGAGGACGACGCAACCCACGCCATCGGTGACGTCCGCGACCGAAGACGTCCCCGCCCACGCGACCACGTCGGCTTCGACGACCGGCGCGCCCGTCACGCGATCCACGACGAACACCTCGAGCTCGCCGTCGAGCGCCGCGAGGCTCGCGCCCCCGCCCGCGATCGGCGCGCGTTGACGGCTGCAGCGGCGTGGGACGCCGCCGGCGTCGCGCGGGCCAGCGTCGCGGACCCCGGAGTCGGGTTGGCCGGCGTCGGGCTGACCTCCGTCGTTGGCCACGCCTGCGTCGCGCGGCGGGGTGCCGGCGTCGCGCTCGGGGCCACCGTCGAGCGCCCCTGCGTCGCGCGGAGCCTCGAGATCGGTGCCCGCGCACCCGGCGGCCAACGCGGCGACGATCACGAAGCTCGAGGCACGGCCCACCTCCGGGAGGTTACCACTCGGGGGCTTCGCTCCGCCCGAGCCGAACGTGCGTGTCCCCACCCCTTCACGGGGCCGCGACATCGCTGGCACGATGGTCGGCCTCGGGTGAGCGTGATCGGAGTCCTGCTGCTCGTCGCGATGATCGTGGCGAGCTACTTCGCGGTCGGGCGCCCCGCCCTCCCCGTTCCCACGCGGACCTCTTCACTCGCGCTCGACGACGTCGCCGAACACCTCGCGCTGCCGCCGCCCGCGCTCGGATCGACGAGTCTCGCCGGGCGCGTCCACGGGTTCGCGCTGACCGTGGAGGGCACCGCGGACGAGACGCACATCGTCGTCGAGGGCGCGGACCGGATCCCGGCGTGGCTCCGCATCGCGCCGGTCGCGCGCTACGAGCGACGCGAGGGCGACGAGCGCGCGCCGACCGGCGATCGCATCTTCGACTCGCTATTCGTGGTGTGCGGACCCGAGCGCGAGGTCGCCGCGCTCATGCAGGAGCAGACGCGCAACACGATGACGCGACTGCTCGGCGCGGAGGTCGACGGCGGCCGAATCCACTTCCGCACGACGGCCCACGATCCGCGAATGCTCCGCATTGCGATCGATCGCGTCGTCGAGGTCGCGCGCGCATTCGCCGACCCGACCCAGTACGAAGCGCGCCGCATCCACGACCACGCGATCGAGGACGGCAACCCGCTCGTGCGTCGCAACCTCCTCGACCTCCTCATCAAGCGCGCGCCCGACGATCCGCGCACGGAAGAGACGCTCACGCGCGCGCTCGAGGATCCGTTCGCCCGCAATGCGTTCCTCGCCGCGCGCACGCTCGACAATGACGCCGCGCGCACCTACCTCAAGCGCTTCGTCATCGTCGGCGAGCGCAACGAAGAGCGCATCGACGCCTTCGAAGCGCTCCTCGCGCACGAGCCCTGGGACGAGCTCGCGCCCTTGCTCGAGGCCGCCGCGCTCGGGTCTTCGCGCGAGATGGCGCGCCGCGCGTCGGAGTGGCTCCTCGAGCACGGGACGCCCGTGGTCTTCACGCGCCTGTTGGATCGACTCACGCCGAGCACGCCCCACTCCGATCTCGTCGTACGTGCGGCGGTGCGCGCGGAGGGCTCCGAACTCGAGCGGTCGCTCTTGTTCTTGCTCCAGCGCTGCTACGGTGAGCCTGCCGCGGCGGCGCTCATGACGTCCGCGGTCCACGCGCTCGGGCGCGTGGGGACGGCGACGTGTCTGCCGTGGTTGGAGTCGATCGCCTCCGGTCACGACCCGGCGTTCACGGCGCCGAGGAAGGCGGCGCGTCGCTCGAGCGCGGCGATTCGTCGAAGGCTGAGGGAACACGCGGGCGCGCTCGCCCTCGTGGAAGCGCCGGAGGCCGGCGCGTTGAGCGTCGCAGCGGCGGGGACCGGAGCGATGAGCCTCGCGGACGGCGACGACTCGGCCGACCTCGGCGACGCCTGAGTAGTCTACGCCCCCGAGACGCGCGAATCGCCACCGCGAAGACCTCGCGGCGGCGATCCGTCGTCGGCTCGATTCGCCGGATCCGCGATCCTCAGATGCGCGGCGGCCAACGCGCGGCGAGGTCGAGCGCTTCCTGGCTCACGCGGACCTTGCCGTCGGCCTGCCCCGGGAGGAGCAGCTTGTTGCCCGCCACCGCGACCGGAACGACGCCGCCCGGCGCGGAGAAGGTCCGACCCTCGGCGATCGAGTTGCCCGCCATCGTGACCTCGGTCGTGAGCGACACGCCCTCGCGACCGAACGTGTTCTGCGCGAGCACCGCGCCGCGCGCCGTCTCGGCCACCGCGACCGGGCCCTCGATCTCGAACCCGATGAGCGCGATTGGCGCCTCGATGACGACCGGCCCCTGCAGCTTCACGCCGCCCCGGTGCGCGAGGAAGCGGATGTTCGGCTTCGAGAGCACGAGCGGCCCCGTGTAGTGACCGGGCTGCGCGCAGATGACGCCGCGCTCGATGTTCTCGAAGGCCTCGTCGAGCGAAGGCTGACCGACGCCCGCCTCGATGATGAAGTCGCAGTCCGAGTCGTCGTCGTGCGACGCGATCGTCAGGCCCGAAGCCACGTCCGCCTGCTCCGCCGCCGCGATGTCCGCGGTCGCCGGCGCCTTCTTCACCGTCGTCGAGAGCGACGGCGCGATGAGGACGGTGCCCTCCGCCTTCGCGATCTGCCCGAGGATCGCCGAGAGCTTCGACTCGTCTCCGGCCGGCGCGGCCTGAAGCGTCGGGCGCTTCGGGTTCATCGCGTACAGCGCCGCGGCGACGCGCTCGGGGAGCTTCGCCTCCGGGAACTTCACCGCGATCTCGTCGACCGACGCGAGGCACGAGGACGGGTCCGCGCACTTCGACGCGCCCAGCGCGACCTTCGTGGCGTAGGCCGCGCGCTCACGCGGCGAGATCTCCGGGAGCCCCGCCGCCTCGAGCTGAACCTTCACCTTGGCGCCGTCCGACGGCGGCGGGTTCTTCAGCAACGCGGCGACGCGCAGGTCGTAGTCCTTCGACTGCGCCGCGATCCGAATCGCGTCCGCGTCGCCGGCCGCGACGAGGCACCCGGCGAGCGGGCGCGGCGGGTTGGCGCCGATGGACGTCTTCAGCTGCGACAGGTCGACGGAGACGTCGAGCGCGCCGTAACAAGCGACCGCACGCGCCTCGTCCGAGAGGTCCTGCCGCCCCACGAGATCGAGGTGGACCGAAGCCGGCTTCTTCGCCGCGTTCGCCGCGAGCGAAGCGACCCGCACGAGGCCCGGGCTGACCGGGTGGCCCTTCGGCAGCTCACCGAGACCCTCCAGCGCGACGATGTGCAGCGTGCTCGCGTCGACGACCCCGAGCTGAAGCGCGAGGCTCACGCCCTGGAGCGCACCGTACGTGCAGTCCCAGATGATCGCGTTCGGATCGATCTGCGGACCGGGCGCGGGCAGCGAGACGTCTTCGCCCTCGACGAGCCCGACGACCGCCTTCGCCATCGCGGGGTTCGAGGAGAACGGCTTCACCTTCGGCACGTCGAACTTCAGATCGCGCGAAGCGTGCTTCGCGGCGTCGAGCAGGACGTACGCGACGACGCGACGCTGCTTCGGCGTGACGTCCGGCCGACGGATGATGTCGACGATCGTCCGCACCTCGGCCGCGGAGCCCGGCTGGAAGCAGCCGTTGTCGCGGAAGTGCGTGGTCAGCGTCGCGAGCGCGGGGACGCCGGCCTCCGAGAAGACGTGACGGACGCGCTCGATCTCGGCCTTGTCCTTGGTGTCGATCGTGTTGTGCGACGGGAGCTGCGAGAGCCCGTCGAGTTGCTTCAGGAGCTGCTCGTCGACCTGCCCGAGGTGCGCGAGGTGCGCGTCGACGCCGGCCATGCCGGCTTCGCCGGTGAGGCGACCGCCGCGCGTCATGTACACGCCGCCCGCGACGACGGCGCCGACGATGACGACGGGGAGGATGCGTTTCGAGTTGGGGTTCATGGTTCGTCCTCCTCCTTCTCAGTATTCGAGTTCGCCGCAGCGCTGCGACATCCAGCCCCGGTCACCCGCGTCGACGAGGAGGATCGGCTCCTCCTGCGTGCAGGCGTGCCGGACCTTCACGTTCCCGCAGCTCGCGATGTAGACGTCCGAGTAGGCCTGGTAGCGACCCGTGATCGACAGGA
>JAUHYN010001247.1 GCA_030426505.1 bacterium
GCGGGCCTCGGGGGCGTGACTCCTCAGGCGGCGCTCGAGATCCACGAGGCGCGTCGTGGCGGCGCGGAGCTGTTGGTCGATCGCGCGCTCGGAGCGGAGGGTGAGATCGTCGAGCCGCTGCGCGCGATCGCGGAGCGCGGCGGTCGGGTCGCGCAAGCGATCTTGCAGGCGGAAGAGATCACGCGACGCGGTGGTGATCCGCGACCGCAAGTTGCGTTGCATCCGCGCTTCGAGGCGCTCGATCCGATCGATCACCTCCGCGCGAATCGGGACGCAGCGCTCCGCCGCGGCGGTCGGCGTGGAGGCGACGGCGTCGGCGACGAGGTCCGCGATCGTGGTGTCCGTCTCGTGACCGATGCCGGTGACGATCGGCGTCCGCGCCTCGACGATCGCCTGCGCGACGGCCATCTCGTTGAAGGCCCACAGGTCTTCGAGGCTCCCGCCGCCGCGGCAGAGGATGATGACGTCGACGAGGCCGCTCGCGTCGAGGCGCTTGATCGCGGTGCGGATCTCGAACTCGACCGAGCGCCCCTGGACCTTGGTGTCGGCGACGATGACGTGCGCGCGCGGGTCGCGGCGATCGATCGTGCGGAGGACGTCCCGCAGCGCGGCGCCGTGGTGGCTCGTGACGACGCCGACGCGGAGCGGGTAGCGCGGGATGGGGCGCTTGTTCGCCGGGTCGGTGAGGCCTCGGGCGATGAGCTCGGCCTTGGTGCGTTCGAAGCGCTCGTACAGCGCGCCGACGCCGGCGACTTCGAGCGCGCGCACCACGAGCTGCAGCGCGCCGCTCTTCTCGTAGATGGTGACGTTGCCGGTCGCGACGACCTCCTGTCCGTCGCGGAGGCGGAACGGGACGCGCACCAGATCGTCGCGCCACATCATCGCGCGGATCGCGGCGTGTCGGTCCTTCAGCGAGAAGTAGGCGTGTCCGGATCCCGGGACCTTGAGGTTCGAGATCTCGCCCTGCACCGCGACCTGCGCGAAGCGCCCCTCGACCGTGCGGCGCAGTTGGCTCTGCACCTGTCCGACGGTGAGGACGTTGCGCGCGGGGCGTTCGTCGTCGCCGTCACGGCGGCGCGAGCCGAGTCCGAGGGGCAGCTGTGCCATGCGGGGTGTGTCATACTAGCGGCGATGATCCGTCGGATGTCCATGGCCGTGTTGGCGGCGTTCGGTCTCTCGCTGGTCGCGTCGAGCGCGAGCGCGCAGGTGTACAAGTTCAAGAAGAAGGACGGCTCGATCGTCTACACCGACAGCCTCGCGCAGCTGCCGGCCGACCGGCGCGCGTATTACAACAACCTCGAGCGGGAGCGCGAAGAGCGCCTGCAAAAGATCGAGAAGGCGCGCGGCAAGCAGGACGTCGAAGCGGATCGCATGAAGGCCGAGCGCGAGCGCATCCTCGCCGCGAAGATCGAAGAAGAGGAGCGGCAGCGCCGCGTCCAGGCGATCGACGCGCAGCTCGAGCGTATCCGCGAGCGCCGCGGTCAGCAGAACGCGACGGAGCAGACCTGGCGCGAGCGCATCAAGAAGGCGAGGTCACGCCTGCAGGAGGCGCTCGCCGAGTTCGACAAGGTGCAGCAGGAGTACAACGCCATCGCCATCAAGGGCGGCTACGGCCTGCTCCCTGGCCAGGCCAAACAGATGGAGGAGGCCAAGAAGAAGATGGACGGCCTCGAGCAGGAGATCGACGCCCTGAACACGGAGCTGACGGTGACGATCCCCGAGGAGGCGCGCAAGGCGAGCGTGCCCCCGGGGTGGCTGCGCTGAGCGCCGCGGGCTGCGGGCCCGAGATCGCGCTCACGTACTCGACAGGAATCGCGATCACGAAGTCATCCTCGCCCCATGCGCTTGTCGACCGCTTGTCTCGGGGGACTGCTGTTCGGTGCGGCGTTCAGTCCGGCGTGCCTCTGCAGCATCTTCCCGACCTGCGAGGCGGACTGTGACGACTACGTCTTGTCGCCGTACACGAACGCCCTCGAACCCGGTTGCTTCGCCGACGCGTGCGTCGAGTGCTACTCGGAGTTGGACTGCCAGACGCGATGTGGAGCGGACGGCCGATGTCTTCCGTGCAGCGACGACGTGCCCTGCCGAAACGGATCCGAAGCCTGTGTCGCTGGACTGTGTCGCGAATGCACGGAGGACTCGGAGTGTGGCGACGGGCGAACGTGCGTGGAGGGCAACTGCGGGTCGGTGTGCCGCGAAGTCGACGACTGCACGGACCTGCTGAAGCCGTACGTCGACGCGACCCTTCATGTTTCGACGTCGACCGGGCAACGGTCAGCGTGGTTCGGCTGTCGCTTCCACGACAACTACGCGAGTCAGAACGTCTTCGACCACTTCTGTCAGGGCACCGGCTACGGCGTCGCCGAACTCATCTGCGACCCCTGTCTCTCGTCGTTCTACGATGGCGCGCCGTGCGATGACTGCACCCCCTCCGGGGACTGTGGCTGCACGACGTCGAAGACCTGTCCCGGGGGCTTGGTTTGTCGCGCTCGGGTCTGTGGCCCGTGCATGGCGCATGGTGACTGTGACGAAGGCGCCTACTGCCTGAAGGGGCGGTGTACGCCGTTCTGCACGAGCGATGCGGACTGTCCG
>JAUHYN010000100.1 GCA_030426505.1 bacterium
TTGCGTTGCGTTGCCTCCACGAGGAGGTCCCGGACTCCGCTCCAGTCTCCCTGCGCGCGGCGGAGGCGCGCGGCGAGGGCCGCACACTCGACGTTCGCCGACAGGATCTCGGGGGCGAAGGCGATCATTTGTTCGAGGAGCGCGTGTACCTCGTGCAGATGTTGGGATCGAGCGTCGCCTTCCTGTTTGCCCGCGCGTTCCAAGAGCGCTTGCCCCAGGATCCGGAGGACCAGCAGGTCACGTCGTGAGGCAGCCCGCGCGAGCCGAAGCTGTCGGATGGCTTCGTCGTACTGCTTGCGGTCCAACAGCAACTCACCCAGTCGTCGGTGAATTCGGAGATCGATCGGGCGATCGCGATCCGCGTTGGTTCGGCCGAAAGCAATCTCGATCCACTGGGCGAGCGTGCCGACATCACCGTCGTCGATCGCGTCGAGTCGTCGGAGCCAGTCGCCGACCATCGCCTCCGTCGGGACGATGGGCGCCGTTCGTAGGGCCTCCTCGATCGCCGGTTCATACGCCTCGAGGGCTTTGGTCAGGCGGTCCCCCGCGGCGAGGCTCTCGTAGATGTTGTTCTCGACATCCTTGTAGACGCTCGCGATCAACTCGGTGATCACCACGCGCATCGCCTTGGCATCTTCTCCGCTCGTCGCGTGCAGGCTCGCGAACGGACCCGGGAGCTCGTTGTCTCGAATCCGGTACTTGAGTGGGAGGACGCGACGGTCCGGCGCATCGTCGTCGGTCTTCGCTTTCGCGCTCCCGAACACGGCCCCCGCCTCCCAGAGGACCCACGGCTTCGACAACGACGCGGGTGAGAGGAGTACGAACGCGACGCGACACTGCTGAACCTGGTCCGCGATCCACTGAAACCATGGCTCACCGACGGAGGGCCCCGTGTTGGCTTCCTTCGCGCTCGAGTAATGAAGCGAGACGCGTCCTTGGAAGACGGCTTCGAGGAGCGTGCTCAGTGCGAGCGCGATTCCTGCGTCGTCATGGGTATGACTGATGAAGACGCCATAGCGATCGTCGGGCATGAGAGCGTCCAGAGTATCTCAACTCGAGGGTCTCGACGCCCCGCCTACGCCATTCGTCCGATCGCCGCTGTGCCGACTGACAACTCGCCCGCGCCACGCCACCGTGAGCCTCGCATGGTCGGCGAGCGCCCATCGCACACGACGCTGCGTGTCGTGGAGTCGGATGCGGTCGCGGAGCCGATCGTCGAGGCCGCCTCGGAGCTCCTCGCGACGGAGGGCCTCGTCGGGGTGACGACGAAGCGGATCGCCGCGCGGGCGGGGGTCGACGTCGACGTGGTCTATCGCTGCTTCACCGACAAGCAGGCGGTCGTCGCCGAGGTCGCGCATCGGCTCCGACAGCGCAACGTCGCTCGGCTCATGACGACACTCGAGCGCGGGGGCGGCTTCGAGTCCGTGGTCCGCGAGGTCATCGAGGGCTTCGTGTTGCTCGACGACGACCGTGACCTCGCGCTCCGGCGCGTCCTCTACCTCGAGGTCCCCGCGAGTTGGGTGCGGCCGGCGGCCGTGCGCGTCTGGAGCGAGGCGGAGGTGGCGGTCGCGACGTTCCTCCGCGCGCACGTCCCGGGGCTGGGCGCGGAGGAGGCGGAGCGGCGCGCCTTCCTCGCGACGCGCGCCGTGGAGGGCGTGGTCCGCGACTCCGTGATCCTGCTCGACGACGACGCGCTCGGGGCCGTGATCGACGAGCTCACCGCGATGCTCTCGCACTACCTCCTCGCCGCGCCGGCCTGAGCCCTCGTCGAGACGCCCTTCATGGGGCTCCAGTCTCGATATGAGATACGAGATTTAGTCTGTTCTGTATACGAACGAAGCCAGAACTACGCCCAAATCGTCCAAATAGCCCGATCCAAGCCGGTCCACGATCTCGCCGACTGATGTACGATTCGTGTCGTCATGGGTCAGCAATGTCTCATCCGGGCGCGGTGAGAACGCTCTAGATCGCCAAGGACGCGCGAGAGTGACTCGTTTCGGAACACTCGTCGTACCCGTGTTAACACGGCATCGAGGCTGATTTCGACCTTTTCGATAAAGGTCATCTTGAATACGCGAGACGAACCATGCATGCATTCTCGTCATGCATGCGCCTACGCATCCCGAGCTCACTCCCGTGGCGGTCGCCCCGAGGCGGCGCCGCATCGTCGATACGCGGACCCGGGCCTGTGACGTCCTGGTCCAGATGCTCCAAGACGCCGGAATCGAACGGGTATTCGGCATCCCCGGGGGCGCGATCGCCCCGGTGTTCGACGCGCTCCTCGACGCTCCGGGCATCGGGGTCACGCTGTCGAAGCACGAGTACTCCGCGGTCTACAGCGCCATCGGGTACGCCCGCGCGACGGGGCGGGTCGGCTGCGTCGTCGTGACGTCCGGCCCGGGCGTCCTCAACACGCTCACTGGGATCGCGGCGGCCAAGGCCGACAGCGTGCCGCTGCTCGTGATCGCCGGTGAGGTCCCGCAGACGGTCTACGGCAAGGGCGCGCTCCAGGAAGGGAGCGCGTACAGCCTCAACGTCGTCGGGATGGCGAGTCACATCTCGAAGCTCGCGGTCGAGGTGCCGGAGGCGAATCGCTTGCCGACCACGGTGCGGCACGCGCTGCGGGTCGCGACGACCGGGCGGCCGGGGCCGGTCTTGATCACCGTGCCGCTGAACGTGGCGAGCACGCCGATCTGTGTGCCGGAGGTCGCCGAGGGGCGGCCGATGATGGAGCCGCCCGAGGGGCGCGCCGTGGATTGGGCCGTGCGTGCGCTCCTGAAGAGCGACCGCAAGGTGATCTTCGCCGGCGCCGGGATGCGTTCGAACGACGGCGCCGTCGAGCGCCTGCGCGAGGTCGCGGAGCGATTGCAGTGTCCGGTCATGACCACGCCGAAGGGCAAGGGCGTCTTCCCGGAGGACCACCCGCTCGCGTTGGGTGTGTTCGGGATGGGCGGGCACCCGTCGGCGCTCGAGTTCATGCAGGGCGGCGTCGAGACGATGCTCGCGATCGGCACCGGGCTCGGTGACATCGCGACCGGCGGGTACCACGAGGCGCTGCGCCCTTCGCGCGCGTTGATCCACGTCGACATCGAAGCGTCGACGATGGGGCGATCGTACGCGTCGCAGCTCTCGATCGCGTCGTCGGCGAAGGCGTTCCTCGACGTGCTGCACTCGCGGCTCACCGGACACGTCGCCGCGACCGCGACGTACGGCGTGCGACGCCACACCGATCCCGGTTTGCCGCTCATGGGTTCGGAGAACCTCATCTCACCGCAGCGCGCGCTGTTCGAGCTCGAGGCCGTCCTCCCGCGAGACACGATCTTCACGATCGACACCGGCGAGCACACGCAGTTCGCGCTCCACTACCTCCGCGCGACGGTCCCGGATTCCGTGATGGTGATGACCGGCCTCGCTGCGATGGGTTCGGCGGTGCCGTCGGCAATCGGCGCACAACACGGCGCGCGCGCTCGGACGGTCTGTGCGATCTGCGGTGACGGTGGCTTCGCGATGACCGGCACCGAGGTCGCGACGGCGGTGCAGTCGGGCGCGCCGATCATCGTCGCGGTGTTCAACGACGAGCGCCTCGGCATGGTGGAGCAGGGCCACGACGCGCTCTACGGTCGGCACCCCGAGTTCCCGCTCGGCCCGGTGCAGATCGCGAAGTTCGGTGAAGCGCTCGGCGCCGACGCGCTCACGATCGAGAAGCCCGGACAGATCCTCGCCGCGCGCGAGATCTTCGAGAACCGGACGCGTCCGCTGGTCGTCGACATCCGCATCGACCCCACCGTGATGCTCCCCCGCAACCCGCGCTTCGCGAAGCTGGCGCGCGACATCCAGGAGGCCTCATGAAGACTTCGGGCATCGGCATCACGGGACTCGGCGTCCACCTGCCGAAGGACACACGCACGAACGACTGGTGGAGCGACGACGTCGTCGCCACGTGGACGAAGACCGCGGACGGTCGACAGGATCGCCCGGCGGAGCGGCCCGACGAGATTCAGACCGAGGGCGGTCGGATCATGCTCGAGCACATGGGGCGGTACCGCGACGATCCGTTCCGCGGCGCGCGCGAGCGTCGCATCATGTCGGCCGACACCAAGCCGACCGACATGGAGCTCGCGGCGGCGAAGGAGGCGATCGAGGACGCGGGCGTGGAGCCCGGCGCGATCGATCTCGTCATCACGACGACGACCACGCCGGACTTCCTGCACGTCCCGAACAGCTGCGCGGTCCACCACGCGCTCGGCCTCGCGCCGCACGCGATGACGCTCGACGCCGGGACGATGTGCAACGGCTTCATGCACTCGCTGTCGATCGCGGAGCGAATGATCGCGAGCGGCGCCGCGAACCACGCGCTCCTCGTGCAGTCGTGCGCGATGACGCCGTTCATGAACCCGCGCCTGCCGATGTCGGCGTGGTTCGGCGACGCCGCGAGCGCGATGGTGCTCGGTCGCGTCCCCGGCGAGCGCGGCGTGCTCTCGATGGCGCACCACACCGACGGCAGCACGTTCGGCAGCATCGTCACCGGCATCCCCGGCAAGGACTGGTACGCGGGCGGGCAACTCACCGGGTACCTTCACGACGAGGGGCGCGTCCGGCGCATGATCAGCGATCTGCTCCACGACAGTCGGCCGCTGCTCGGCCGCTCCGCCGAGGACGCGAACGTGAAGCTCACCGACGTCGACTTCTACGCGTGCCACCAAGGCTTCGCGTGGCTCCGCGCCGCGACGCAGGAGCACGCCGGCCTCGACAATGCGCGCTGGCTCGACACGTTCCCGTGGGCGGCGAGCGTGGTCGGTGTGAACGTCCCGCTCGTGCTCTATTCGGCGCGCGCGGAGGGGATGTTGTCGGACGGCGACCTCGTCGCGTTCTTCTCCGGCGGCGTCGGCGCGACGTTGTCGGCGGCGATGGTGCGCTGGGGTCGCGGCTGAGCCGCGGCGATCAGTTCGAGGTCTTCGCGACCACGCGCCGCGCGACCTTCGCGGCGAGCTCGAGGCTGCGCTTGCGCGCGTCGTAGTCGTGGATCATGCAGGCGAAGATGAGTTCGTCGGCGCCGGTCCGCTCCACGAAGCGTGTCATCGCGGCCTCCACCGTCTCCTCGGTCCCGATCCCCGACGCCATCAACACGTGATCGATCATCTGCCGCAGCGGCGGCGACAGCTTCTCGTAGTAGTCGTCGACCGGACGCGGGAGCTTCCCGGGGCGCCCCGTGCGGAGCGCGACGAACGCCTGCTGCATCGATGAAGCGAGACGCATCGCCTCCGCGTCCGTGTCGGCGACGAACGCGTTGTACCCGAGCATGACGTACGGTTCGGCGAGCTGCTCGGAGGGGCGGAACCGCTCGCGGTACAACGCGATGGCCTGGTCCATCGCGTCCGGCGCGAAGTGCGACGCGAACGCGTACGGGAGGCCGAGCGCGGCGGCGAGCTGCGCACCGAAGAGGCTCGACCCGAGGATCCACAGCGGCACGTTCGTTCCGGCGCCGGGGACGGCGAGGACCGGTCCGGGTTCTCCGGCGAGGTACGCCTGCAGCTCGACGACGTCGCGCGGGAACGCGTCCGGGTCGGTCGCGAGATCACGGCGCAGCGCGCGCGCGACGATCTGATCCGAGCCGGGCGCGCGTCCGAGGCCGAGGTCGACGCGATCCGGGAACAGCGCGGCGAGCGTCCCGAACTGCTCCGCGATCACCAACGGGCTGTGGTTCGGGAGCATGATCCCACCCGCGCCGATCCGAATCGTCGAGGTCGCCGCGCCCGCCTGCGCGAGCACGATCGAAGTCGCGGCGCTCGCGATGCCGGGCATCCCGTGGTGCTCCGCGACCCAGTAGCGGTGATAGCCGTGCCGCTCCGCGTGCGCGGCGAGGTCGGCGGCACACGTGAGGGCGTCGGCGACGTCGCCGCCCTCCACCACCGGGACGAGATCGAGGACCGAGTAGCGCTCCACTTCGCGACGTCCAACGAACCGCGCCCGAGGCGCATTCCGGGCCGCGTCCGGAGTAGACTCGCCGCTCGCCCGCAATGGAGACCCTGATTCGACTCTTGCCCGAGGCCCCGACCTTGGAAGTCCACGGCGACGCCACGCCCGTCGTCGTCGTCCACGGCGGCGCCGGCACGATCGACCGCGCCTCGATGACGGACGACGTGCGCGCCGAGGTGATCGCCGCGCTCCGGGCCGCAGTGTCGGTCGCGCACGCGCACTGCGTAGCGGGCGGGCGCGCGCTCGACGCCGCGCAGCTCGCGGTGATGTCGATGGAGGCCGCGCCCGTGTTCAACGCGGGCGTGGGCGCGGTGTTCCGGAGCGACGGGACGCACCGCCACGACGCGTCGTTGATGGACGGCGCGACGCGGACCTACGGCGCCGTCGCGCAGATCGCGACCACCGCGTATCCGATCGCCGCCGCGCGCTGGGTCCACGCGGCGCGGGGCGCGCGCGCCGGATTGTTCCTCGCCGGCCACGACGCCGATGCGCTCGCGCGTGATCGCGGAGTACCCCAGGTGGAGAACGCGGCGTTCGCCACCGAGCGCCGCCGCGCGCAGTGGGAGCGCGCGCGGGGCGCCATTCACCTCGATCACGACGGCAAACTCGGAACCGTCGGCGCCGTCGTGCGCGATCGCGCGGGGCACCTCGCCGCGGCGACGTCGACGGGCGGCATGACCAACGCGGAACCCGCGCGCATCGGTGACTCCGCGATTGTCGGCGCGGGGACTTGGGCCGACGCGCGCTGCGCGATCTCTTGTACGGGCGAGGGCGAGACGTTGACGGCGCACGCGGCGGCCTCGCGGGTCGCGGCGCTCGTCGCGGCGGGCTCATCGCTCGAGGCCGCGGCGCGCGAAGTGCTCGACGCGATGCCAGCGGGGAGCGGTGGGTTGATCGCGGTCGGAGACGACGGGGCGTGCGTCGCCGAACGGAACACCGGCGGGATGTACCGCGCGCGCATCGACGCGAACGGAGCGCGCTCCGTCGCGATCTACGACGAGGAGATCGAAATTTAGGATCGTGTGCAGTCGCGGGGCTCGAACCCCGTCACTGCCCCGCGCGCGTTGCGCACTGACCACGCCAGGGCGCATGACGGCGCCGACTCCGTGGCACGGACCGTGCGACGCCGACCGGCATGAGAACCATCCAGGTCGCGAACACATTCATCGATCGCATCGCCGTCGACGTCGATAAGACGGGCACGAGAGAAATCGGCGAGGGCGCGCTCGTCCGCACCGAGACGTACTCCTACACCGTGACGGAGTACCGCGACGAACCGCGGACGGAGTACGTGACGGTCACCGTCGCGGATCCGCCGACGCCGGAGCAGTTCGACGAGGCGCTCGCCATCGCGTGTCAGCGCGACCCGACCGTCGACGAAGAGACCCACGCGCTCGCGCTCATCGAGAAGATCGAGCAGGGGCGCTTCACGAGTCACACGCCGCCGTCGATCGCGGCGAGTGACTACGACGTCTTTCTCCCGATGATCGCCAGCACCGCGACACCGTGCCTCACGCCGGACGTGACGGTGGGGTGCCCGCCGCCGGAGCCGGTCTTCGAGACGGTCGACGGGAGCTTCGTCCCGCTCGAACTCGAAGTCCGCAACGAGGGCGGGATCCAGTACCGGCCGATCGAGATGGTCGTGGACCGAACGACCTACGACAACATCATCGCGTTGGGCGTGACTCCCGAAGAGTTCATGCAAGCGCACGTCGACGAGATGAACACGATCCTCGAGGCGTCCGGCGTGAACATGCGGGTCGAAGTCGGTGAGATCCGCTACGTGGAGTCGATGACCTCCGACCAGCGAGGCCCCTGGAACGTCAGCAACAGCGGTCGCTGGCCGCTCACTTCGTACGATCCCACCGGCTCGAGCGGCTGGACGCCCGACACGCTGATCGACACCGGGCTCCTCCACGAGTGGGGCCACTCGGTGCTCGGCCTGTGGGACGACTACGGCTTCGACGTCCACGCGGCGAGCGCCGACGATCCGTTCTCACCGGGCTCGACGAAGATCTACGCCGGCCCCGCGAGCCTCATGGGCGTCCCGCGAGATCCGGTCATCGCGCCGTGGGCGGTCGCGCAACTCAACGACATCGCGGCAGCCGGGACGGGGTACCAACCGCACGTCGCCGTCGGCGTGACCGAAGCGGACATCCCGGACCGCGCGACGCTGATCTTCAATCCATCACTCGCCGGGCGCGCAGTCACGGTCCACTTCCGCGATCCCGCGGGCGGTTTCGACGAGGACGCGTACCTCACCGGGGTGATCTCACCGGATGGGCGCTTCGTGGTGGATCCGTCGAGCTTGTTCGAGAACATCCTCGACGCCGACAGCACGAGCTCCCAGAGCCACCTGTCGCGGACCGAGTGGGGCACGATGTTGATCGCGGTCGAGGGCGCGAGCGGCCCCGAGTACTTCTACCTCGACATGACGAACTTCGTGGAGGCCCAGCTCGACCAAGGGAACGAAGCGTCGATCGTGATCGACTGAGCCTTCGGCGCGCGAGCAGGGTACGCTCGCGCGCGTGAAGAAGTTCGCGACCATCGAAGCGCGCGCTGCGAAGCGAAAGGGCGGGGCGGACGCCCTCGAAGGCATGCTCGCCTCGCCCGCCACCAAGAGCGCGCTGCGCCGCAAGGCCGACCACCGCTACCTCGCGCAGATGGCGAAGAACATCTTCGCGTCGGGCTTCAGGTGGCGCGTCGTCGAGGCGAAGTGGCCCGACATCGAAGAGGCGTTCGGCGGCTTCGAGGTCGCGCGCGTGGCGGCGTTCGACTCCGGTGATCTCGCGGAGCTCCTCGAGGACAAGCGAGTCATTCGACATCGCGGCAAGCTCGAGGCGATCGTCGACAACGCGCGCTTCATCATCGACGCCGCGCCGTTCCCGAAACTCGTCGCGGACTGGCCGGACGACGACATCATCGGCCTGTGGGAACACCTCGCGAAGAACGGTCGCCTCCTCGGCGGGAACGTGGGCCCGAGGTTCTTGCGCGGAATGGGGAAGGACACGTTCATCCTGAGTCAGGACGTCGTCGCGTGTCTCATCGACGCGAACGTGATCGAGAAGCCGCCGACCTCGAAGAAGGCGAAGCGCGCCGTACAGGCGGCGTTCAACGCGTGGCGGGAAGAGACGGGGCGACCGCTGTGTCAGCTGAGTCGCATCGCGTCGATGAGTATCGGTGAGAACTACGGCGTACCCACCTGACTTCAGAGTGCCACGTCGTTCTGGGCCTCGACGCCGCGCTCGACCTTCACGTCGTTCTCCCAGTCCGAGTAGCCGCGCTTGTTGACGCGGACCTTGTAGCTGCCCTGGTCCACGTTCTTGAAGCGGTACTGGCCCGAGCGCGTGCTGCGCGTGCGGCGCACGACGCGGCCCGAGTCGTCGACGAGCTCGATCCAAGTGTTCGCGAGGCTCTTGGCGCCGGAGGAGAGCTTGCCCTGGACGTCGCCGTAGTGCGCGCGCTGTGCGACCGCGGTGGCGTGGACGAACTCGTGCTCCACCGACTGAACGACGGCGTCCTTCTTCACGTAGCTCAGGCGCGCGCGGTACGTGGTGTCCACGCTCGCGGTCTTCTTGGGCGCGAAGTGAAAGCGCATCGCGCCGCGCTCGGACGCGCGCTCCTCGGTATGCACGACTTTGCCCTTCTCGAGGATCTCCATCCGGACAGCGGCACCCTCGGCCTGGTCGGCGCCGAGGTTGCGGAGGGTGATCGACGTGCCGCCGTCCTCGAAGCGGCTGCCCACGTCGGTGAGGTAGTAGTCACCGGCGTACACGACGAAGCGGCGGCGCCCCGACTTACCCGCGCGGTTGGTCGCGACGACCTCGATCAGGTTCGGGCCCTCCGCGAGCTTCGCGGCGTCGAGCGTCCCGGCGAGTCGGTCGCCTTCGCTCACCTGCACGCGGACGTCGTCGACGAACACTTCGATCTTCTCGACCTGGGAGCCGTGGTTGTCCTTCGCGCGGACGGTGAAGCGTCGCGTCGGTTCGATGCGATCACCGTCGCCGACGCCGGCGATGTCGAGTCCCACCACGTCGATCGAGACGAGCCCGAGCACGCCCCACATCGCCTCTGCTTTTGCCGTTCCTCCGGTGGACCACGCGCCATCCTTTCGCTGGTGCTTCGTCAGCCACTTCGTCCCGCGGGCGATCGCGCGATCGCTCTCGCCGACGCCGAGCATCCGGAGCGTGTAGAGCGTCTGCCCCGTGGCGTACGGCGAGGGCCGGTCGCCGCCGTGGCGGGTGAAGGCCCACGCGCCGTCGTCGCGCTGACGGGCGCGCAGGGCCTTGGCGACGGCCGCGAGGACCGGTTCGCTCGCGCCGACCCCGGCCTCGACGAGCCCCAGAGCCGCGAAGTTCAGATCCTGGAGCGGCGCGGTCGCGGGCGCTTTCACGAGCTGCTTCGCGGTCGTCGCGAGCCACGCCTCGCCGCGACGGAGCGGCGCGCGCCACGCGTCGTCGGCGGTGCGCGCGTACGCTTGCCGCCAGGTCTGCACGGCGCGGTACGTCGTGTGGACCGTCGACGGTGAGACCGGGAAGCGCGCGACGTCGGTCGGCACGGACCCGTTCTCGAGCTGGTGCTCGACGAGCGCGCGCGCGGTGGAGAGGAGATCGTCGGTCGCGCGATCGCTGACGTGTTGGTCGAAGACGGCGAGCGCCGAGCCGCCGTACGACTTCGCTTCGCCCTGCTCGCGGCCGTTGCTGTGCGCGAGGCCGTGTTCGGAGCGGGTGCCGCCCTTCACGGTGGTGAGCCCCTTCAGCACGTCATCGATGAACGCTTCGCGGACGCCGTAGTCGTTGCGGACGGCCGTGGCGATCGCCTGCATCGTGACCGCCTGGACGTGGCAGCCGTAGCAGTTGTGCTGTTTCTGCCAGGCGGGCGTGGACTTCGCGAGGAAGTCGAGGCCGCGCTGGGCGGCCTGGCGCCCGTCGGACGGACGAGACTTCGCGAGTGCGGGCGCGGAGGCGAGTGTGGCGAGGGCAGCGAGGGCTACGATCTTCATGTCCTCAGCGTAGGCGAGGACGCAGGCTCGGAACGTAAAAGGGTCGTAAATAGAATCGCGAGAGTCAGGGGCAGTCGGAGTCCGCGAGGCGTTCTCCGCGCAGGCTCACGATGTGTTCAACGCCGGTGTCCACGCGCTCGATCGTGATCGCAGACTCGAACGACTCCGCGATCGGCGGGAGGAATCGCACGTCGAAGTCCAAGTGCTCGCCGGGGCCGATCGTCGATTCGACGGCGGGGGCGACGACTGAGAACGGCGCGAGGGTCGGGGCCGTGATCGGTGCGATGCGCGCGTCGGAGCAGCCCGTGTTGTAGATCGCGACGGCGCGCGCGCGCGGGTCGTCGCGACACACGCTCCCGAAGTCGATCGCGGTCGGCACGACGAGGAGCGTCGCGTCGACACGCGGCGCGGACAGCGCGAGTGTCCCTGCGGCTTCGCCGTTCACCGCGTACTCGAGCGTGCTGTCGCACTCGTCCGCGCAGCCGGCGTGGCAGACCCCGTTCCACCGAATGGAGGCGACGATCGACCCGTTCGCGGGGAGGACGTCGGACGACGCTTCGGCGCTCCACGCGTCGCCGGTGGTGTTCAGCGCGACGTGGCAGGGGGCCCCGCCGAGGTTGTGGAACTCCAAGGATCGCGAGACCGCGCGACCGAACTCGACGATTCCGAAACTCAACGACTCGGGCACGAGCTCGAGCGCGCAGCCCTCCGCGCCGAGTCCAACGCCGCGGAGCGCGACGGTGTGCCTCATCTCCCCCGCGGTGATCTCGAGTTGCCCGGTGAACGGCCCCGCACGCGTCGGCTCGAAGCCGAGGTTGACCAGCCTCGGCTCCGCGATCGTGGTCGGCACATCACCGACGAATCGAAACGCACTTTCGCCCAGGATGCGGACGTCGACGTCGAGCGGTCCGTCGCCGACGTTCGTGAGGACCACGCCGCGGACCTCGTCGAGGCCGACGGCGACCGTGCCGAAATCCACGGCGTCGGTCGTGACGAACAACCGCCCGCTTCGGTCCGCGCGGCCCGACGCTTCGACCTCGGCGAAGCACCCGGCGACGTTGGCGCACTCGAAGCGCACCGTGTCGACGAGGACCTCGCCGGACTCACGCGGTCCATACTCGAGCTCGACTTCGCGCTGCTCGCGGGGCGCGAGCACGATGCGTTCGGGGAGCGCTTCACACACGCGATCGCAGGAGACGATCACCTCCGTCGTCGCGTTCACGACATTCTGGAGCGTCACGATCCTCGACGCGGTCTCACCCACGCGCACCGCGCCGAAGTCGACGGCGTTGGGCGCGACGCGCACGCGGTGCCCCGTGAAGGGGAGGTGGGTGGTGGGTTCGGCTCCGCCGCAGGCGGCGAGCGCGAGGAGCGCGACGATCCGGTACGGGCGGAGGCGCATGGGTCGTGAGTGGCCGGCGGCGGGCAGATCCGTCGCGTCGATTCGAGCGGTTCTGCGTGACGCATCCGGGCGCGTGGCTGCCGTACGCGAGTGCAGTCGCGCGGGCGTGGTTTGGGCGGGGACCGCGTGTGACTACGGCGCAGCGGCGACGACGACGAGCTCGCCGACCATCCCACGTTCGGCGTGGTCGGCGACGGGGCAGCGGAACGGGTACACGCCGGGTTCATCGGGCGCGACGAACGTCAGCGTCTCAGTGGAGTGCGGTTGGATCCAGTCGTCGGGCTGGAGTCCGCCGTTCGGGATGTCGAGTTCGATGTTGTGCTCCATGTTGGACTCGTTCTCGACGGTGATCTTCACGGGCTGCCCCGGCGACACGTGGGGGCGCTCCGGCTCGAAGGCAAAGTTCGTCGCGGTGATGCGGAGCTTGGCCGCCGGCACTTCGCCTTTGGGTACCTCGGGCGTGTCGTCTTCCACGGCGTCGGAGAAGTGCGCGACGGGCGCCGCGGTCCGCGGCGGCGCCTCGTCCTTGCAGGCCGCGGCTGCGACCAGGGCCGAGATGGACAGGAGGGTACGCGCATACTTCATGCGCGAAGAGGCGTGCATCGTTTGTGCCGCGAGTCGGAGTTGAGCCGTGGGGCGGTCCGCGGGGCAACGCGCCACGCCGCGCGCGAGCGCTCCCGGGTGCGACGCGCAGTGCGGCCCAGGTCTCGGTGCGGGCGGGC
>JAUHYN010001248.1 GCA_030426505.1 bacterium
CGCGTGAACGACACGATGCCGAGCGGGAGCACGTCCGTGGGGAGTCGAGGGCGGTGCCCGCCGATGAACGTCTCGTACGCGAGCCGCGCGCGCGTGGTGCCCGCGCCCCCTCCGACGATCTCGCCCCCGTAGGGGATGATCGTCACCGCGGTCGCCTCCACGATGTCGCCGAGCTCCACGTTTCGTTGGCCTCCGAGCTCCTTCGGGTACGACGCGACAGGGTTCGCCTCGTACTCCACCGGCCGGAGCGCGACGACCCAGACCCCGGAGCGATTGCGCGCGGGCGCCCGAGGCTCGCGCCGGATCCCGAAGTGGACGTCGAGGTCGCGCGCGGCCTGAATGCGATCGAGATCGATCTCGATGTCGCGATCGAGGAAGACGAGCTCACCGTTGGGCGTGAAGCCGTGACCCTTCGTGATCTCGACTCGACGCCCTTGGTCGGCGATGTCGATCATCAAGCCCTCGACGACGCCCCCTTCCGTGACCTGCCCGAGATCGGCCATGCGGCTGAGGAAGTACGCCTGGTCCTCGGTGAGATCGCGCGCGGTGAGGAAGCGCCCGTCGAAGTAACGCGGGCGACGTCGCCGCGTGTCGGGGACGAGCCACCCGCCGCGGAGCCCGTCGCGGAGCTCCGTCCCCGAGACGAGATCGCGTGAGCCCTGAATACCGCTGAAGATGTTGAAGTTCGGCATGGTGATCTCCTCGTGGTCTCGCTCAGTAGTGCGTCAGGACGCCGGGGGCGTAGACGAAGCGTCTGACGTCGTTGTCCACGTCGGGGGTCTGGTCCTGGTAGGTCGCGATGTCGTTCGGGTCGGCCGGGATGGTCAGGCGCGCGAGCAACACGGCCGAGGTGTCCACGCCCGGCGCGTGTTCCTTGAGCGGCTTCGGCGCGGACGCGCCACCCGCCGGCTCGTCCCAAGTCTCGGAGCCGTCGCGCCACCCGTCGAGGATGCGCTGCTGCATGGCGCCGACGTCCGGCGCCGCGAAGAGGCTCGCGAAGTCCGCCGCTGCGTTCGGCGTGATCGTCGCGAGGCTCACGCCGGTGAGCGCGAGGTCGTGACGCGCGACGAGCAGCACCTCGGCTTCGTCGCGGAGGCGCGCGTGGGTGACGGCGTCGGTCGCGTCGAGGCCTCCCGACGGGAAGGCTTGCGTCTTGCCGCGCTCGCCCACGAGAAAGCGGACGAAGACGTCGACGATGACGCCGCTCTCGCTCGCGACGAACGCGTCGGTGAGGTGTTGGAGATCGTCGGCGACGCGCGCCTCGTACCAATCCTTCAAAACGAGGCACTTCGGTCGCGGGATCTCGACGGCGCGCCCGAGCGGATCGAGCGCGAGCCCGGGCGCGACGAAGATCTCTTTCGTCGTCGGGTCGAAGTCCACGCGGAGCCCGGCGACCGTGCCGGTGCCGAACAGGTACTTCAGCGCGCGCGCGAGGCGACCGCGGTGATACGTCTGCTCGTCGCGGAAGTCGCGCTCGTCGAGCATCACGCCGAGCGCGTAGTTCAGCCGGTCGGCGCCTTCCTTGAAACGATCCGAGAGTGGGTCGCGCCGGTTGCTTCGAGTCACTGTGAGCCTCCTTCGAGCCGGGGGTCCAAGCTGACCGGGCGCTGAAGGACGTCGAGTTCGCCGAGGCGACTGCGTCCAAGCGTGACCGGCTGGGGGGATTTCTTGCGGCCGAGGTAAGTGTCGACGCCCACGAGCGACGACAACCCGACGATCAACGGCGCCGACGCGCGGAGCACCTGCACCTCGATGTGCGCGGGGCACTCGGCCAGCGCGACGCTGCGCGCGAGGGCGAACAGCTCGTCGGTCGCGTCGAGCCGCAGGAAGATCGTGACGCGATTGGCGAGGTGCTCGAAGAACGCGTCGATGCGGCGCTGCTCGTACCAGTGGACGCGCAGCTCGGCGTCGTAGAGCGCGAGGAACTCGCGGCGCGCGTGGCTGCCCAGCACGAGCGTGTCGCCGACGAACGAATTGCCGCTCGCGACCATTCCCGCGAGCAGCGGGTCCTCCTCGTCGGCGAGGTCGGCGCCGAGGATCGTCGCGAACGTGCGGCGCAGTTGGTAGTCCTCGATCACGAGGACTTCGCGCCGACTCGCCGCGCCGTCCGTCGCGAGGTCGAGCGCGAGCTCGAGGCCGCGCTTCGTCCCGCGCCAACGGTGCAGCTCCATCGCGAACTCGATCGCCGCGCGGCGGTGCGCCTCGGGCGCCGCCGGTTCGAGCTCGAGGCCGATCCAGCTCGCGAGCCAATCGAGCGCGTCCTCCGGCGCCGTGCGCGGATCGGTGAGGAGGTGCGCGCCCGCGACGCGATCCTCCAGCATCGTGAGCACGCCCTCGAAGTTGAGGATGAAGCGCTCGAAGAAGTCTGCAGGCGCGGCCGCCGCGACTTCGTCCGCCTCGGGCGGGAACGTCGAGTTCCGGTAGATGGTCGGGAGGTACTCGTCGACGTAGGAGAAGCCGCCGCCGTTGCCACGGATCTGGAGGCTGACCTGGAGGTTGTGCATGCCGGGCTCGATGGCCTGGTCGCGGAGCAGCAGCTCGTCGGGTGCCTCGTCGTCGTCGCCGGACTGCGCCCAGCC
>JAUHYN010000101.1 GCA_030426505.1 bacterium
GTCGTCGTCGCGTTCTTGCGGATGAGCGCGATCGTCGCCTCGTCGGTGGTCTCCATCCCGAGCAGCCACCGCGCGACGCCGGCTCGCTTGTAGAGGTGGAGGATGTCGGCGTCGCGGACGATGTCGCCGGCGCGCGTGGAGCCGACGAGGATCAACGGCACGTCCTCCGCGATCAGCGCCTCGAGGAACGCCCGCCACGCCTTACGATTCGCGGTCGGGTTCTCGTCCGCGAAGTTCACCATCTCGACGCCGTGTTCGCGGTGAAGCCACGCGAGCTCCTTCGCGAACTTCACCGGATCGCGGTGACGCCAACGCGTCCAGAAGCCGCGTTGCCCGCAGTAGTTACAGGGGTGCGGGCAGCCGCGGGAGAACTGCACGACCACCGCGCGCTTCTTCCCCCAGTACCCGTAGCGCTCGAAGTCGATCAGCTCCCAACCCACGCGCTGCGCGTCGAGGTCCGCGACGACGGGCGCCGACGGCGTCGCGACCACGCGCCCGTCGTCGCGGAACGCGAGGCCTGCGATGTCGAGCAAGGGCGCGCCGCGCTCGAGCGCCGCGACGAGGCGGACGATCGTCTCTTCCCCTTCGCCGCGGACGATCACGTCGACGGCGGGTTCGGCCTCGAGGACCTCGCGCCAGTGGTACGTGGGGAACACGCCCCCGTACACGATCGTGCAGGCGGGGAGCGTGGCGCGGATCTTCTTCGCGAGCTCGGCGACGCGCGGGTGCGCCGAGGTCGATCCGGAGTGGCCGATCAGCACGGCGTCCGGCGCGAACGCGGTCACCTGCGGGAGGATGTCGGCGTCGCGCATGATGCGCCGCTGCACGCCGTCGCGACCGAAGTCGGCGTCGAGGAGCCGCACCTCGTGCCCCGCGTCGATCAGCGGGCCCCCGACGCAGAGCAACCCGAGCGGCGGGAGGTGTTCGTCCGGCATCCGACTGCCGATGGATTCGTGGGGTGGGTTCAGGAGGAGGATCCGCACGATCGGAACGGTAGGCACCCGGTCGGGCGTGGGAATGGCCTCGGCGCGGAGAGGATGTGGCCATCTCGAGGCAGGCTCCGTAGCCTCCGCCCATGTCGGTCGACGTCCGCGCCACCCTCGAACGCATCCGCACCCACGCCCAAGAAGGCCAACCCGACCTCGCGTGGGAGGCGGCCGCCCCGCTGGTCGCCGCGGTCGCCGACGACGAAGACGCCGCGATGGGCCTCCTCGCGCTCGTCGACAGCGAGGCCATCGAACGCGAACACCGCGCCCTCGCCGTCCGCACCGTGTTCGACGCGTACCGCGAGCGGCCCGAGTTCGTCGCGGCGATCGGCGACCTCCTCGACCGCGTCCACGACGTCGACTGGCTGAACGCCCCCGCCGCTTCGGACGCGCTGTTCACCGACGTCGCCGCGCGCCTCCAACGGATCCTCGGGAGCGACGCGCTCGACGACGAGCTCCGCTTCGACGTCCTCAAAGCGCTCGTCAACGTCGGCCGCCTCCTCGGGCGGACCTGGGACGGGGTGGTCGAAGACACGTACGCGGCGCTCCTCGCGCTGCGCCCCGACGCTTGGACGGTCCACTACAACCGCGGCTTGTTCCTCAAGACGCGCGGCCGGTTCGCCGAGGGTCTCGCCGCGAACCAACGCGCGCGCGAGCTCGGCGGCGACGGCGACCAAGCCGTGATGTGGAACCTCGGAATCTGCGCGACCGGTGCGGGTGACGGCGCCACGGCCCTCGCGGTGTGGAGGTCGCTCGACCAGTTGATCGAGATGGGACGCGACGGCCTCCCGGAGGGCACGTACCCGATGACCAAGGTGCGCCTCGCGGAGCGACCGCTCGCGGAGCGCACCGTCGACGACCCGGACGATCCAGGGAGCGAAGAGACGATCTGGGTCGAGCGGTTGAGCCCGTGCCACGGCGTCGTCCGCAGCGCGCTGTTCTGGGACGACGTGGGCGTCGACTTCGGCGACATCGTGCTGTTCGACGGCGCGCCGATCACGTTCCACACCTACGGCGATCAGCGCATCCCGGTGTTCCCGCACCTCGCGACGCTGAAGCGGAACGGCTACCAAGTGTTCCGGTTCGCCGGCACACAGGGCGACGAAGGCGAGGTCGCCGAGCTGTCGCGCGCGCTCCCGCGCGACGCCGTCGCGTACGTCCACACCGAGCAGTACCGTACGCTGTGTCGGTCGTGCTGGTCGGACCCGAACCAGGACCACGCCGAACACGACGCGTCGGATCCGCACCACGTCGTCGGCGGGAAGCTGTGTGTGCCGCCGGACCTCCCGATCGCCGAGCTCCTCGAACACCTCGACCGCGCCGTCGCGGCCGCGCCCTCCATACAGATCTACGTGCCCGGAGCGCGGCGCGCGGCCGGCGACGAACGCCAAGCGGACGTCGACCAGCGCCGCTTCGACATGCTCGGCGCGTGACGCCGAAGTGAGGATGTAAGGTCCGGCGCGCGCCGACGCACGAGGCCTTCGTGCGCCGCGCCCTGCTCCCCCTGATCCTGCTCACCGGCTGCGCCTCGGTGCCGCCGCCCCCGCGCCCCGCCGCCGACTCCGCGTGCAGCCCCACGCAGATCGCCCGCGCGCGCCCCACGCTCCAGCCGCTGAGACGCGTCCCGCCGATCTACCCGCGCGAAGCCGCCGACCGCGGCGTCGAGGGCTGGGTGTGCCTCGCGTTCTCGATCGACGCCGAAGGCATGATCGCGGACGCGCGCGTGGTCGAGGCGTTCCCGCGCGGCCTCTTCGACGCGAGCGCGCTCGAGTCGCTGCGGCGCTGGCAGTACGTCCGCTACGAGGCCATCCCCGAGACGGTGCGCGACCGGAAGATCGTCCTCACGTACGCGCTGCCTCGGGGGACGTGAGCGCGCACGCATCACTCCTCCAGGTTGCGCTCGATCGGTGAAGCGCCGCGCGCGACGTACGTCCGCACGCGCACGGGCAGTCCGTCCTCGCGCACCCACAGCGCGACGGGCAGCTCCGTGCGCGGGCGCGTCATCACGACCTTCGCGATGCCCGCGTCGCGCTTCGATAACGCGTAGGTGGTGAGCAAGACGGTCGGCGCGAGGTCCGGCAGCGGCAGCGCGATCGTCCGCACCGACACCGGCGCGTCGGCTTCGAGCGAACGCACGAGCAGGCTCATCGCGAGCGTCGAGAACAGCGGCGAGTCGTACGCGATCGCGGTGCCGGGCGCGTACGGGACGTCCTTGGTGTGGGCGCCGCCGATCCCGCTCGTCTCCACGTGGAAGTAGCCGTCGGGGGTGCGCTCGCCCTGGGCGTCGCGGCGCGCGCCGAACATCTCGAACCAGACGTGGAACGCGACGGGCTCGGCGGTCGCCTCGTCCACGCTCAGTGCGTAGCCGTGGACCGACTCGGTCGGCGACGCGAGCTCGACGCGCCCCTCCACCCGCCACACGCCGGCGCTCGAGGTGATGGTGAAGCGCTCGTCTCCGATCCGTTGGCCGTCGCGTTCGATGCGGTAGTGGCCGGTCATCGGGGCGATGAGCGGGGGCCGGACGGCGACGGGCGCGGGGGCCTCGGGGGCCGGCGTCTGCGCGTGTCCGTAGCAGGCGCCGAGCAACGCCGAAGCCCAGATCGCGGTGTTTTTCCGCACGGTTGGCATCATAGTCGGGCGGGGCTGATTGTCATTGCCGCCGTCGCCGAGGCTCTGTTAGCGTCCGCGCGCCCGATGAGCCCCGTAGCCGACGTCTTCGAGATCATTCGGTTGAGCGACCAGGTCTGGTTCCTGTTCGCCACGCTCGCCGTCGTGGGCGGGGCCGGAGCCGCGTTCTCCCGGAACCTGGTCTACTCGGCGTTTGCGCTGTTGGCCGCCCTGTTCGGCGTGGCGGCGCTGTTCGCGTGGCTGAGCGCCGACTACCTCGCGATCACGCAGCTGATCGTCTATGTCGGCGGGATCCTGGTGCTCTTCCTGTTCGCGGTCATGCTGACCAACCGCATCACGGAGGTCGAGGGGTCCAACCCGATCGTCGGGTACAAACCCGCCGCCGCGGTGTCGCTCGGCGTGTTCGGGATGCTCGCGTACGTCGCCGTCTCCACCGACTGGAAGACGCTCCCGGTGACCTCACGGTTCGAGACCACCGCGCCGATCGGCGACATGCTCCTCTCCACGTACCTCCTCCCGTTCGAGATCCTCTCCGTGGTGATCCTCGGCGCGCTCGTGGGCGCGGTCGTCATGGCCCGCAAGGAGATGAAGAACTAATGGACCAGCTCGCGATTCTCCAGGTCGGCCTGAAGCACTTCCTCTTCCTCGCCGCGCTCCTGTTCGCGCTCGGCACCTACACCGTGCTCACCCGCCGCAACGCGGTCGGCGTCCTGATCGGCGTGGAGCTCGTGCTCAACGCCGCGAACATCAACCTCGTCGCCTTCTCGCACTACGTGACGGGTGGCCTCGCGGGGCACGTCTTCGCGCTGTTCGTGATCGTGATCGCGGCGGCCGAGGCGGCGATCGCGCTCGCGATCGTCCTGTCGATCTTCCAGAACTTCAAGACGATCGACGCGACCAAGATCGACGTCATGCGCAACTGACACCGCGCGTGACACGAGGCCGCCCGGCCTCGTCTGTGTCACGCGCGATCCGAAGCCCCGAAAACCGAGTCCGACGGCCAAAGGCGACCTGGCACAGCGCCTGCTCTTACTCGGAGCATGAACGCGCCGTCCGCCGCCGCCCTCCTCCTCACCCTCGCCGCCTGCGCCGCGCCCCGCGCCGCCACGCGAGCCCTCGAAGCACCGATGGTCGAGATCGGCGAGGGCGTGATGTGCCTGCGCGGCGACCACGACGCGCCCTGCGCCGACGACCAAGAAGCCGCCGCGCTCGTTCAGGACCACGTCGCCGCCAACGGGATCGTCGTCTCTGGCGCGCGCAGCGCCGGCGCCACGATTCACCTGTCCGCCGACGCGCGCGCGCTGCGCGTCCGCGTCCGAGGGACGGCGCGCTACCAGGTCGAGTACCTCGACGCGTCCGGCGCCGTGATCGACCGCGCGCGCGGCGTCCTCTACGGCGGGCAGCAGGCGGGGATCGACCTCGCCCTCGAGCTCGCGCCCGACATGCGGACCGACGCGATCACCGTGCGCCTCGACGCAGACCTCGGCGAACGCGCGCACCTGCGCGGCCTCGCCTTCGCCACCTCGCCCCGGGGCGACGGAGCCCTCGGACTCGCGTCGCGCCCCTCGGGACGCCTCGCCGCGCGGCGCTGAGCCTCAGCCCCCGAGCAGCACGACCGCCGCGACCAACACCCGCGTCGCGGCGGTGAGCTGTTCTACCGAATAGAACGCGTCCTCGGGAGCCAGCCGGTCCGTCACTCGGTGATAGCGCTCGTGTTCGAAGTCGTCCTCGATGAGCAGCACCGCCCCGAGGCCCTCCGCCCAGAAGCTCCCGTGATCGCTCCACGTGAAGCCGGGCGCGAGGCGCGGCCGCACTTCGACCTCGGGCGCGACGATCCAACTCGCCTGCACCAACGCGTCGCGCAGCGCGGCGGAGCTCACGCGCCCGTCTTCGTAGATCCGCAGGCTCGCGCCCCACGGGCGCGGCCGCAGCAGCATGTCGACCGCGATCGCTTGTGCGCCGTCGGGCGCCGCGCGCGCGAGCGGCTCGGAGCCGAGGTTGGTCATGAAGCCATCGTCGCTCATCGACGACATCTCCTCGGCGTCGACCCACGCGAGCACGACCCTCCGCTCGGTGCGTCCCTTCAGGATGCGCGCGACCTCGAGCAATGCCGCGGCGCCGCTCGCGTCGTCGTCGGCGCCCGGCGCCGGATCGCGCGCGGCTCGCCAGCCGACGGTCTCCGCGTCCTCCCGGTCGTGCGCGGCCTTCGAGTCGAGGTGCGCCACCAGGTACAGCGGCGGGCCCGAGCGCCCGAACGCGACCACGACGTTCGCCGCGTGGACGTCGCGCCCGAAGAACGTGTGCCGCACGACGAAGCCCTCGAGCTCGGGCGCGAGGCCCAGCGCCTCGAGCCGAGCGACGAGCCACCGCCGCGCCTCGGCGATCCCTTCGGAGCCGGTGACCCGCGTCGCGCCGTCGACCGACTGCAGCGCGGCGACGTCGGCCGCGAGGCGCGCCGCGTCCACCTGTTCCGCGAACTGACCGGGAGGCCAGGCCGCGGCGAGGAGCATCACCCAGGGCGCCACGGCGGGGAGGATAGCGCGCCCGTGTGCGCGCGCCCGAGTCCCGAACTGCGACGGAGTCGAAGACATGCGCGGCGCGCCCGTTTTCGCTATCTTCCTTCGTGCATGGGCGTCCTCCCGGTCTTCCTCGCGCGCCACGGTCAGGCCGAGCCGGGCTATGACGTCGCCGACGGTCAGCGCTCTCTCACCGGAGTCGGGCGTCGTTCGGTGCGCGCGGTCGGCAAGCTCCTCGCCGCGCAGCCGCCGCACATCGATCGGATCCTCACGAGCCCCCTCGTCCGCGCGGTGCAGACCGCCGAGCTGTTGGCCGGTGAGCTCGGGATCGACGAAGGCATCGCCGCGCGACGCATCGTCGCGGAGCCACCGTCGACCGCCGCGCTCGTGGACGTGATCGCCGAGGTCCCCGCCAACATCCAAGGGCTCCTGATCGTCGGCCACGAACCAACGATGAGCATCCTCGCGAGCGCGTTGTTGAGGATGGCGGAGTATCCGCGCTCGTTCCTCCCCGGGACCGTGCTCGCGCTGCGCTTCGATCAGGGGTCACGGCGCGGCGCCTTCGACTTCGCGATCGAGCCGCAGGGCCCGCGGCTGATCACCGACATCAACGGCTGAATCGTGTCCGCCTCTGCGCTCGAGTCCGAGCTGCGGCGCATCGACCGCCGCGGCTACCGCGCCTACAAGGACATCGCGGGCGCCTACGATCTGGGCGACGTCGTCCTCTTCATCGATCACGTGCAGGGCGATCCGTTCGCGGCGCCCTCGAAGCTGAGGCTGCGCGTCGACACGCAACGCGCCGGCATCGATCCCGCGCTCTTCGACAACCGCGCGCGACGCGTCGCGCTCGAGGACTACCTCGCGCGCGTCGCCCGCCGCGTCATTCACGACGTGTGTCGCGGCGCCCGCGGGAGCGGGAAGAGCGGCGCCGTGGGGATCGACGCCGGCGGCCAGGAGGTCCTCGAGCGCACCGCCGCCGTGGTCACCGAGGACTTCGTCGAGCTGCGGATCACCGCGGGGCTCCCCGCCGCTGGTCGCTCGGTGCTCGCGCGCGAAGCGATCGCGTTGCTCCTCGACGACCTCCCCGCGGTCGCGCGCCTGAGCCTCTACGCGGACGAGCTCGGCGCCGCCGAAGCGCGGCGGTTCGTCGACACCGTGGAGGACCAAGCCCACCTCCGCGCGCAGCTCGCCGAGCGCGGCCTCGTCGCGTTCGTCGCGGACGGATCGATCCTCCCGCGCGCGAGCGGCGCGAGCGATCGACCGCTGAGCGGTAAGGACGTCGTGCCCTTCGTCGCGCCCGACAGCCTCGCGGTGGAGCTCGAAGGCCTCCACCCGCCCGGCCCCGTGCGCGGGCTCGGCGTCCGGCGCGGCGTCACGCTGATCGTCGGCGGGGGCTACCACGGCAAGTCCACGCTCCTCTCCGCGCTCCAGCGCGGCGTCTACGACCACGTCCCGGGCGACGGCCGCGAGCGCGTCGTCACGGACGCGCGTTCGGTGAAGATCCGCGCGGAGGACGGCCGCCGGATCGCGTCGGTCGACATCAGCCCGTTCATCGGCGCGCTCCCGCAGGGCCGCACGACGACGTCCTTCACCACCGACGACGCGAGCGGGAGCACGAGCCAGGCCGCGAGCATCGTCGAGGCGATCGAAGTCGGCGCCACCACGCTGCTCCTCGACGAGGACACGTCCGCCACCAACTTCATGGTGCGCGACGCTCGCATGCAGGCGCTCGTCCACCGGGACGACGAACCGATCACGCCCTTCGTGGACCGCGTCCGCGAGCTCTTCGACGCCCTCGGCGTCTCCACCGTCCTCGTGATGGGCGGCAGCGGCGACTACTTCGACCAGGCCGACACCGTGATCCAGATGGACGCCTACGCACCGCGCGACGTCACCGCCCGCGCCCACGCGATCGCCGAGGCCCACGCCACCGCCCGACAGCGCGAGGTCCGCGCGCCGCTCACCGCTCCCCACCCACGCGAGATCGAGCGCCGAACGATCAGCGCCGCGCGCGGGAAGCGCGACGTGAAGATCGACGTGCGCGCCGTCGACCGCCTCACGTTCGGCACGACCGACGTCGACCTCGGCGGCGTGGAGCAGCTCGTCGATCCGAGCCAGACCCGCGCGGTCGGCTATGCGCTCGAAGCGCTGCGCCGAGACCTCGAGGACGGCACGCTCGCCGAGGCCCTCGATCGCCTCGAGGCCCGCTTCGACGAGGACGGACTCGACCTCCTGGACCCGTTCGTCCGCGCCGGGCGACACCCTGGCCACTTCGCCCGACCCCGCCGCTTCGAGATCGCGGCCGCGCTCAATCGCCTCCGTTCGGCGCGGTTGGTGTCGCGCTCGTAATCGGCCTTGCGAACCGCGCGTCCGTCGTGGACAACGACGGCGCATGAAGCGACTCACGGATCGACGAGCCCTCGTGACCGGCGCCGGGAGCGGGATCGGACGCGCCACCGCGATTCGACTCGCGGAGGAGGGCGCGTGGGTCCTCGCCACCGACGTGACCGACGGCGTGGACGAGACCGTGCGGCTCGTCGCCGAAGCGGGCGGGCGGGCGGTCGCCGCGCGCCTCGACGTCTCGGACGACGGCGCCGTCGAAGCGATGGTCGCGCGGGCGGTGTCGGAGGGCGGCGGCCTCGACTTCGTCCACGCCAACGCCGGCATCTCCGGGAATCTCTTCAATGTACTCGACGTCCCGATGGAGGAGTGGAGCCAGGTCCTGAACGTGAACCTGATGGGCACGGTCCACACCGTCACGCACGCCGCGCGCTACATGAAGTCGAACGGCGGCGGGTCGATCGTCTGCACCGCGAGCGTCGCGGGCCTGCGCGCGGGCGCGGGGCCGTCGCCGTACAGCGCGAGCAAGGCGGCGGTGATCAATCTCGTCCAGACCGCCGCGGTCCAGCTCTCCGGGACCGGCGTGCGCGTCAACGCGATCTGCCCGGGGCTGATCGAGACCGGAATGACCCAGCCGATTTTCGACTACGCGCGCGCGAACGACCGCATGGATCGCGTGGGCCAACTCAACCCGACGCGCCGCGCCGGCCAGCCCGAGGAGATCGCGAGCGTCGTCGCGTTCCTCGCGTCGGACGACGCCTCCTACCTCAACGGCCAGGCGATCGTCGTGGACGGCGGCCTGTCCTCTTCCCACCCGTTCATCCGCGGCCAGCTCTTCTAGTCACCGTGGCCCTCCGAAAGAAGTGGCGGTCGAACGACCCCTTCCTCGTGCATCACGTCGATCCCTCGATCGTCGTCGTGGAGAAGAAGGCCGGCCTCCTCACGCAGGCGACCGAGAAGAACGAGCGCAACACGCTCATCCACCACGTGCGCGGCTTCCTCCGCGGGCGCGGCGGCAACGAGGTCTTCCCGGTCCACCGCCTCGACCGCGTCGTCTCCGGGCTCCTCGTCTACGCGCGTACCGAGCCCGCGCAGCGCGCGCTCATCGGACAGTTCAAGAACCACGACGTGCAGCGCATCTACACCGCCGCCGTCGCCGGCGTCCTCGAGGAGGACGAGGGGACCTACGACAGCTGGCTCCTCACCAACCACAAGTCGCTCCGCGTCTTCTCGGTCGACGACGGCCAGCGCGGCGCCCGCCGGGCGATCACGCACTGGCGCGTCCGCGAGCGCTTCGAGACCGCGACGATCGTCGAGGTCGCGCTCGAGACCGGCATCCGCAACCAGATCCGCGTCCACTTCGCGGAGGCCGGACACCCGCTCCTCGGTGAACGCAAGTACGCGCGCGACGGCGGACAGCAGAAGACCCACCGCATCTTCCTGCACGCCGAGTTCCTCGGCTTCGACCACCCACACTCCGGGCGCTACGTCCGCTTCGAGGCGCCGCTCCCGGCGGAGCTGATGAAGTGGAAGAAGAAGCTCAGCCCCAGCGCTCCACCAACTCGCGCGTGAGCGCAGGGAGCGTCCCGTCCTTCACCGCCGCGCGGATGCGCCCCATCAACGCGCCGAAGAACCACAGGTTGTGCATCGTCGTCAGGCGGTGGACGAGCACCTCGTTCGTCATCCAGAGGTGACGAATGTACGCGCGCGAGAACCGCGCGCAGGTCGGGCAGCCGCAGTTCTCGTCGATCGGGCGCGAGTCCTCGGTGTTCTTCGCGTGTTTGACGATCACCAGCCCTTCGGAGGTGAACAGCCGCCCGGTGCGCGCGTTCCGCGTGGGGACGACGCAGTCGAACATGTCGATCCCCGCCGACACGCCGCGCGCGAGGTCGCCCGGCAACCCGACGCCCATCAGGTACCGCGGCCGGTCCTTCGGGAGGAAGCGCGTCGTGTGTTGGACGACGCGCACCATGTCGTCCTTGGCCTCGCCGATCGCCACACCGCCGACCGCGTAGCCGTCGAGGTCACGCTCGATCAGCGTGCCGGCGTGCTCCTCGCGGAGGTCCTCGAAGAGGCCGCCCTGCACGATGCCGAACAGCGAGGTCTTCTCGGGCTGCGTGCGCGCCGCGATGCACCGGTCCAGCCACCGCGTCGTGCGGTGCATCGACTTCACGACGTACGCCTTGCCCTCGTCGGCGCCGGGGCACTCGTCGAACGCCATCGCGATGTCCGTGCCGAGCGCCTCCTGGACCTCGATCGATCTCTCCGGCGTGAGCATGTGCTTCGAGCCGTTGTACGGGCTCACGAACGCCACGCCCTCCTCCGTGATCTTGCGGAGCTCCTTGAGCGAGAAGACCTGGAAGCCTCCGCTGTCGGTGAGGATGCTGTGCGGCCACTGCGCGAACTCGTGCAGGCCCCCGAGCGACTTCACGAGCGCGTGGCCGGGCCGCAGCATGAGGTGCAACGTGTTCCCGAGGATGACCTGCGCGCCGGTCGACTCGACCTCCTCGGGGAGCATCGCCTTCACGGAGCCGCCGGTGCCCACCGGCATGAACGTCGGCGTGTCCACCGCGCCGTGCGGCGTGATCATCCGGCCGAGGCGCGCGGAGGTCGCGGTGTCTTCGTGGAGCAGCTCGTAGCGGACGGTTCGCATCGCAGTCGGTCTCAGAGGATGAGCATCGCGTCGCCGTAGGAGTAGAAGCGGTACCCGGCGTCGCGCGCCTCCTCGTAGGCGCCGAGCATCAGCTCTCGGCCGCCGAACGCCGAGACCAACATGAGGAGCGTCGACTTCGGAAGGTGAAAGTTCGTGATCATCGCGCCGACCACCGCGAACTCGAAGCCGGGGCGAATGAACAGCTCGGTGCGCCCCGACGCCGCGCGCACCGGGCGGCCGACGGTCTCGAGGACGCGCGTCGACGTCGTCCCCACGCTCACGACGCGCCGCGCCGCTTCGATCGCCGCGGCCGCCTCGGCCGTCAGCTCGAACGCCTCGCTGTGCATCGCGTGGTCGTCGACTTCGTCGGTGCGGACCGGGAGGAACGTGCCCGGCCCGACGTGGAGCGTGACCTTCACGAGCCCGATGTCGCGCCGCGCGAGATCGGCGACCAGGCCCTCGGTGAAGTGGAGCCCCGCGGTGGGCGCGGCGACGGATCGCTCGAGCCCCTCGCGCGCGAAGATGGTCTGGTAGCGCTCCTCGTCTTCCGGCTCGACGGGGCGATCGATGTACGGCGGCAGCGGGAGGGCGCCGTGGTCGGCGGCGAGCTCGCGGCCCGCGCGGGGGAGGCGCACGACGCCGAAGCCCTCGCCTTCGATCGCTTCCACGACGACGACGTCGTCGCCGATCAGCAACTCCGTCCCGGCGCGCACCTTCTTCGAGGCGCGGAACATCACGCGCCACGTCATCTCATCGGTGGTGGGCTCGACGAGGAGCACCTCGACGCGGCCGCCCGTCTCACGTTTCGTCGCCGCGAGGCGCGCGCGGATGACGCGGCTGTCGTTCGCGACGAGGAGATCCTCGGGTGCGAGGTGGTCTCCGATGCGGTCGAACGTGGTGTGCGTGAGCGTCCGTGTGCTCCGGTCGACGACCAGGAGCCGCGACGCGTCGCGACGATCCGCCGGATGCCGGGCGATCGCCGACTCGGGCAGCGCATAGTCGAAATCCGAGAGCCGCAAAGCGGCCGGATGGTAGCAGGCTTCGTGGCCGAGGCCGCGAGCCCTGGTATGCTGCGGCCCCCGTGCGGTTCTGCCCGCAATGTCGCGCCATCTACCGGGCCCACGTCCCGCGCTGTGCCGTGGACGGCGGCGTGTTGGAAGACGCGCACACGGATCCCCTCGTGGGGACCACCATCTCGGGCTTTCCGGTTCGAGAGCGGATCGGGATCGGGTCCACGGGCGCCGTATACCGCGTCGACGCGAAGGAGGGCGGCGCGACGGTCGCGATGAAGATCTTGTTCGGCGACCTCGCGTCGAACGAGGAGGTCGTCGGGCGCTTCCTGCAGAGCGCCGAGCTCGCGGGGTCGATCGACCACCCGAACGTCGTCGCCCCGCTGTACTTCGGACGCACTGAACACGGGACCTGCTTCCTCCTGATGCCGTACGTCGACGGCCGAACGCTGGAGTCGGAGCTCGCGCCCGGGGCCCCGCTCGAACCGGCGCGTGTCGCGAACATCGGGCGTCAGATCGCGCTCGGCCTCGCGGCGGCGCACGAGCGCGGCTGCATCCACCGCGACGTGAAGCCGAGCAACATCCTCGTGTCGACGGAGAACGGGCGGACGCACGCGCGCCTCGTCGACTTCGGCCTGGTCGCGCTGCTCGCCGAGCTCCCGCACCACTCGGAGCTCGTGGGGACGCCGCTCTACCTCGCACCCGAGGTCGCGCGGAACCCATCCGCCGCGCAGATCGCGTCGGACCTCTACGCGCTCGGCGTCGTCCTCTATCGCGCGCTCGCCGGTCACCCCCCGTTCGACTCCGACAACACGGTCGACCTGATCATGAAGCACGCGCTGGAGTCACCGCCGCCGCTCGCGGAATCGGGCGGACTCGAGCTGCTGATCGCGTGGCTCCTCGAGAAGGACCCCGCCAAGCGCCCCGGCAGCGCGGCGCAGCT